>DASVOL010001002.1:0-12499 GCA_036383375.1 Bradyrhizobium sp.
CGCCGCCGCCGTGCTGAGCGCTTCGCCGCGGCTCGGGCGGTCGCCACGTAACGCCCTGTTCGGCGAGCAGATTGTTTCCCCACTCGGCCAGCGGGGTCAGCAGCGCAACAAGCTCGAATCCTCGCTCCGTCAGTGCGTAGATCGACCGTTCGGACGAAATCTTGCGCTGCCGGACCGCGCCATCGGCGATCAGGTCCCGCAGCAGGCTGGACAAGACTTGCTGGCGAACGCCCACGACCGAGTTGCGCAATTCGCCGAAGCTGAGTTCGTCCAGCGAAAGCAGATGAAGCACCCGAACCTTCCACTTGCCCGAGACGATCTTGAGGACCGTCTCGACCGGGCAGGGATCCGGGGCGGGGCGCTTGCGATGGTAGGCCATGACTTCCTCGGTCAGAAATTAATGTGTCTGGCTGGTCCATGATTGATGTGGGACCGTGAAACGACGCGAGCGATGTAACCAGCTCAACGACAGGAATATCTCGCAAGGTCCTTTATGGGGGTGACTCGATGAGCGGTCGAATTCTCAGTCTGCTTCTTTGGGCGGGCGTGGCCTATTTCTGCTGCATGGCGGTGGCGCACTTCTTCGGGATCAAGGTGCCGATCCTGTTTGTCTACTACGATACACCCTATTACGCCTATCAGGACAAGATCATCTCGTTCGCGGTGGTGGCCTATATCTGCCTGTTTGTCTCCGCCGCGCGTTCGGGTGAGGTCGTCTTCGCCTTGGTCGCGATCTGGGGCACGGTTCTTGGTCTCTGCGCCGTCAATCTTTCCGACGCGCTGCGCACCGTTCTCGACGGCAGGTCCACACTACCTTACTGGCTGCAGACCGCCGCAATCGCGGCCTACGCCCTGTGCCTCACAATTTTCTCGCGGCAGCCGCGAGCCCTGTCGGCGCAGTGAGGGCCAGGCACGATGATGCGGCCGGAGTTGATCTTTCATAATGGAAACGTGTTCACGGCGGATGCCGCTGCGAGCCGCGCCGAGGCGATTGCGGTAGCCGGCGGCATCATCATTGCCGTCGGTCACGATCTCGACATCAAAAGTCTGGCCGGTCCCGGAACCAGAATGGTGGACCTTGGCGGCAACATGCTGTTGCCCGGCATCGTCGACGTGCACAACCACCATCTCCGTGGCGGGCAAGCCGACCTCTATGAATTGAAACTCTTGCCGACGATGTCGTTCGATGCGGTGCTTGAAGCTGTGCGCGCGCGCTGCGCGACGACGAAACCGGGCGAATGGGTCTTTGGCGGCATCTGGGGAAGTCAGTTGGTCGAGGTGATCGGCCGTGCAAGTTCGCTGGCGGCGCTCGATGCCGTTTCCGGGGCACATCCGGTGATGCTGCGCGACGACAGCCAGCACAACCGGTGGGTCAATTCCCGTGCGTTGGAGCTGATCGGGATCGATGCCGACACCCCCGATCCGCAGGACGGTCAAATCCTGCGCGATGCGGAGACCGGGGCCGCGACCGGGCTGTTGCTGGAGCGAGCCTCGGGGCTCGCCGAGCAGGCGGTCGAGCGAAGCATCCCGGATCTTGCGGAGCGCAACAAGGCCTCGTGCCGCCGTGCGGTTGAGATTCTCAATGGCTTCGGCGTCACTGCATTTCAGGATGCGACCACGACGCTCCCGTTCCTGGAGGCGCTGACCGCGCTCGATCGTGCGAATGAGCTCAACGGCTGGTGCGTCGCCTCGCTGCCCGCTCAACGGACGCTGTCGGGCGCCGATCTCGTCGGCGACGCGCTGATCGTGCGCCGCGAGGCCTATCGCACCCGCCACGTCCGCCCCGATTTCATCAAGCTGTTCATGGACGGGGTGCCGACGACGCGTACCGCCGCCATGCTCACGCCATACCGCGCCACGCGCTTGCAAGGCTGCTGCTTTTGCGGCGATCCCTTGATCTCGATTCCTGATCTGGTGCGCTGGATCGCAAAGGCCGAGAAACATCGGATGCGGGTCAAGGTGCATTGCACCGGCGATGCCGCGGTTCGCGATACGCTCGACGCGATCGACGTCGTGCGCAGCTTCAACGGACCCGGAAACGGCGCCGGCGCCTCTCACCAGATCGCGCATGCGGGCTTCGTTGCCCCTGCCGATATCCCGCGCTTCCGCGCGCTCGACGTCGCAGCCGACCTGTCACCGATCATCTGGTATCCCGGCCCGATCCAGGAGGCCATCCGCGCGGCGATGCCGGAGGATCGCGCCGACTGTTATTGGCCGCTTCGCGATCTCCACGCCGCCGGCGCGTTGATGGCAGCCGGATCGGACTGGCCGGTCGTGGCCAATCCGGACCCCTGGCTCGGGATCGAAGGGATGATCACGCGCCGCAATCCGCGGGGCGGATATGATGGCGCGCTTTGGCCGGAGCAGGCCCTCGATCTTGAGACGGTGCTGCGCATCTACACCGTCAACGCGGCGCAGGCGATGGGCTTGTCCGATCTCACCGGGTCGATCGAAGCCGGAAAGTCGGCAGATTTCATCCTGGTCGATCGCGACTTGTTCGCGACCGCGCCCGAGCGGCTGTCGCAGACCAAGGTGCTCTCGACATGGTTCGAGGGCCGTCAGGTTCACGAGGCCGGATGAAAACTCGCGCAAGGTAGGGCGCTGTTCCTGAACGGCGCCGCTATTCTGATGCCGGATACCTCCGTCCCGTTTGCCGGAGGTGTCCCTTCGCACAAACCTCGTCATAGTCCGCAGCACAAAAGAAACGTGCGAGGAAACATGACTGAGAGCATCGTTGATGCCGTTGCGCCGTCGGTCGCGGCGACTGGTGCGGTGTCGCCGCGAAAGGTGTTTTGGGCGACCTGGTTCGGCTGGATGCTCGATGGCTTCGATTCCTCGATGTACGGCTACATCCTGGTCAGCGCGCTGAGCGAGCTGTTGCCCGCCAGCGGCATCGAGCCGAGCAAGGCCAATATCGGCATCTATGGCGGGCTGCTGTTCTCGATCTTCATGCTGGGCTGGGCCTGCTCGATGGTCTGGGGCTGGGCCGCGGACCGTTACGGGCGCGTCAGGATCATGTGCTGGACGGTGCTGGTCTACTCGCTGTTCACGGCGCTGTGCGGGCTGGCAACCGGAATCGTGATGTTCGCATTGTTTCGCTTCGTTGCCGGCTTCGGCATCGGCGGCGAATGGGCCGCGGGTACGCCGCTGCTGCAGGAATCCGTGCCGGAGAATACGCGGGTGCGGCTCGCGGGCTGGCTGCATACGGCCACGCCGACCGGATTGTTCCTCGCCGCCGCCGTGACGCTCGTGATCGGCAGCACGCTCGGCTGGCGGGGCATGTTCCTGCTTGGCATCCTGCCGGCGCTCCTGATTGCGTATCTGCGCAGCAACATTCCTGAACCCGAGAGCAGCGCATCGCGCGAGCCGCCGTCGATTTCGGCGTTGTTTGCGGGAGATCAGGCGCGCACCACCTGGGCGGCGGCGCTGATGATGGCCTGCATCATCTTCGGCCTGTGGTCGTCGAACTTCTGGGCACCCACCGTGATTTCGACCAAGCTGGTCGCGGCGGGGGCGACGCCGGCGCATGCGCAGCAGATGGGCGCGGTGGCCGGCCTGATCACCAATGTCGGCACGCTGATCGGCTGCCTTCTTGTGCCATGGATCACCACTCGGCTCGGCAGCCGGCGCCGCACCGCGGTGCTGTTCTTCATCGGCGGGCTGATCTCCGTCGTGGTCTGCTATCAAGTCGCGATCGAATGGCTCGACAGTCTGGTGCTGTTCATGGCTTTGCTGCCGGTGCTCGGCTTCTTCACCAATGGCGTGTTCGGCCTGTTCACGATCTGGCTGCCGGAGATGTTTCCATCCGCGCTGCGCGGCTCGGGCTCCGGTTTCGCCTTCAGCATGGGCCGCGTGCTCGGCGCCGCCGGCCCGACGTTGATCGGCGCGCTCGCCGCCCGCACCGGAAGTTTCCCGCTGGCGATCTCGATGTTGTCGCTGATCTACGTCATCGGTCTGCCGTTGATCGCCTTCGCGCCGGAGACGGCGGGCAAGCCGCTCGCGAAATAGCAAGCGCAGGCGGTTTGCGAGAGCCGATCAGACCGCAACCTTGATCCGGCGGTTCTGGCGGCCCTTGTTGTCGATCTTGACGATCCGTGCGGGTCGCGCGCGCCCGGTCGACGCCAGATGCGTCCCGCCGCAGGCCTGGCGATCAAGGTCGAGGATCTCGACGATGCGAACCAGTCCATCCTCCCCGGCCGGCGTGGCGACGGCCTTGCTGCGGAACAGGCCGGGCACCGCCTGCGCTTCGTCGTGTGGCATGAAGACGCTGCTCACCGGAAGATCGCGCCGAATGACCTCGTTGAGCGGCGCCTCGAGCGCCCGCAGCGTGTCATTGTCGGCTCCCGGCAGATCGAAATCGACGCGGAACGTGCCATCGGCGTTGAGCTGGGCACCGGTGAGAAGGGCGCCGCCGAACTGCGTGTAGACAAGCGCATTGATGACATGGGCGAGCGTGTGCAGTTCGCACATCAGGGCGCGAAATGCCGGCTCGACCTCGAGCGTCACGTTGCCGGAGGGCAGGGCTTCGCCGGCAAACAGATGCCACAGGCCGCGTTCGTCGCGCTCAAATCCGGTGATAGGCAGCACGCCGCCGGGCCATCTCAGGACACCCCGGTCCGGAAGCTGCCCGCCCCCTCCGGGAAAGAACGGCGAGTGCTCGACGAGGACGGCGCCGGGCCTGGCGTCGCGCACCTCGGCTTCGAGCTGCAGGATTTCGGGATGATCGTGATAGAAGGCACGCGACATCGATGACGCGCCTACGCCGCCGGCTTCGCGGCCGCCGGCGCAGCCACGGGTGGCTTCGGCGCCTTGTCGACCTTCTTCGACCACGATCGGTAGTAGGCGAGCACGGTCATCAGCACGATGCCGATCGCGCTCACCACGATCTGCATCCAGAGGCTGGCGGAGACCTCGACCAGAACCACATGCGCGACCACGGCAAGGAACACGCCCGAGCAGAACACCTCGAGCGATTGCTGACCGCATTTGATGATCGGCTGGAATATTGGCCATTCATATCCAGCCCATTCGCGCGGCAGGAAGCGCGTGACGAAGAAGGCCAGCACCACGAAGTGCAGCACGCGATAGGGCGCGAGGTTAGTTTTGTCGTTCGGATTGAAGGCGTCATAGAGCCAGGGCGGCATCGCCTGGCCCAACTCCGGGAAGCGGCCCGCCAGCGTCATGACCAGTGCGAACAACAGATAGGCGCCGCCGAGCCAGAGGAAGGCGCGCGAGCGGATGAACGTGATCGATTCGCTGGCGCCGCCGAGCGCGAACCACCCGCCGAACACGAACAGGAACTGCCAGCAGAACGGGTTGAAGTACCATGAGCCGCCCGGATAGGCCGGCAGATTCCAGCCGAAATGCCGTGCGGCGAGATAGAGCAGGAACGAGGCCAGCAGCGTCAGATTGAGCTTGCGCAGCATCGCCCACAGCACCAGCGGATAGACCAGCATCAGCGCGATGTACAGCGGCAGCACGTCCATGTTGACTGGCTTGAACGCCAGGATCAGGCCCTGATAGAGCGTCTCCGCCGGGTTCTGCATGAAGCCCGCGACGTTGAATTCGTTCTGCAGATTGGGATCGTGATAGCGCTGTGCGAGATAGCCGATCTCGGCGATGTAGATCACGAACAGCAGGACATGCGCGACATAGATCTGCCAGGCCCGCTTGATCAGCCGGGTGGCGCCGATCACGGTGCCGCGCTCCAGCATCATCCGCGCATAGACAAAGGACGCGGTGTAGCCGGAGATGAAGACGAACAGGTCGGCCGCGTCGCTGAAGCCGAAATTCTTCTGCGTGATCCAGTTCACCGCGTTGTTCGGGATGTGATCGAGATAGATCGCCCAGTTGGCGAAACCGCGCAGCAGATCGAGGCGATAGTCGCGGCCACGCGGCGGCAGAACAGCCTTGACGTCCATCGGTTCGCTCCCATCCCCAGTGCCCGCGTCTTCCGCCGCGGGGCGTCCACCGCGTCATACTAGAACAGGATTTCGGCGGTTGTGTATTGGTTTTCTGGGAAAGGATCGTCTCAACGGCAGGTTAGACAGCGCTGAATTTGGATCAAATCATTCGCGCCGCGCCGGCAGACTGTGCGTAGGATGGGTAGAGCGAAGCGAAACCCATTACTCCGTGCCAGCCCAACCAATGATGGGTTTCGCTGCGCTCTACCCATCCTACAAGAGCGATGAGAGCCAGGGCCGCGCACCAGCGCAGCTAATGCCGAACGAACCCGTTGTGCAGCGTGGTGAACAGCGTCTTGCCCTTCTTCACCAGATCGTATTTGCGGCCATAGAGCAGCCAGACCGCGGTCAAGTGGCACATGCCGCCCATCATCAGCGACATCGCGGTGTAGGGATCCAGATTGCGGCGATAGGTGCCGGCGCGAATCGCCTGCTTAATCAGCTGCACGTAGCGCAGCGCATATTTGTCGACCGCCTTTTTCACCCGCGGCTCGGCGGCAAGGACGCTCGGCCAGATCTCCAGGAAGAACACACGGCCCCAACTCGGGTTGTCCTTGATGTACTGGAAGTTGGTCAGGAAGATGATGCGAAGCTGCTCGACGGGGTCGCCGCCCTTCACCAGCAGCGGCTCGGTCTTCTGGTACAGCGCTTCGAAATTGCCCTCGGGCACATCCAGCACCAGCGCGCGCTTGTCCTCGAAGTAATCGTAGATGCTGGAGAGCGGTACTTTCGCCACCGCCGCGACCTCGGTGAGCGAGGTGCCGTCGATACCTCTCTGGCCGAACAGCTTGGTCGCTGCCGAGAGGATCTGCTCGCGCCGATCGCGGCTGCGTTGTTGCTTGAGCTTGAGCGTCGTCCCCGAAGCCACTTCCTTCTCCCATTCCGCAAAACAGTAAGACAGTGGAAGTGGATCACCAAGAACTATTGCAACATAAAGTGGAAGAGGCCGTTGTCAGATTGGCGCGTTCCGCCGTTCATGGTTGCGGAACGCGTTGCGGGCGATGATCTGCCGCATGATCTCGGATGTGCCATCCAGAATGCGGACCACCCGCGTTTCGCGCCAGATGCGCTCGATCGGCAGGTCCCTGGAATAACCGGCACCACCGAACAGCTGCATGGTCATGTCGGCCACCCGCTGCACCATGTCGGCGCCGGTATATTTGGACAGTGCCGCGGCGGCGGTGCGAGCGGCGGCATCGCCTTGGTCGTAGCGCCAGGCCGCCTCATAGGCGACCAGGCGCGCGGCATGCAGCGCGCTTGCCATGTCGGCGATCTGCCACTCGATGCCTTGATGGTCGCGCAACCTGCGTCCGAACGTCTCGCGCTTCGAGACATGATCGAGCGCGTAGTCCAGCAGCTGGCTCGCTGCGCCGACGCAATAGGCGCCCCAATGCGTGCGCCCGGCGTCCAGGCACCGCATCGCGATGGCGAATCCTTCACCCTCCTGGCCGAGCAGGTTCTCGCAGGGAATGCGGCAGTCTTCGAAGATCACCTCGGCATGATCAGAGCCGCGGCCGGCGGCCATCTCGACCAGCCGGCCGATGGCGAGGCCCGGCGTCTTTGCGTCCACGACAAACGCCGCGATGCCCTTCGCGCCCGCGGACGGGTCGAGTGTGGCGAACACCGTGAAGACGCCGGCGACCGGCGCATTGGTGATGTAGGTCTTGTGGCCGTCGAGCACGTAATGATCGCCGTCCCGCCGCGCCCTGGTCTGGATGCGGGCGGCATCCGATCCGGCGTTCGGCTCGGTCAGCGCGAAGGCGCCGATCATGCGTCCGCTGGCGAGCTCGGGCAGCCATCTGTCGCGAACCCAAGGCTGTGCGAAAAACTCGATCGCCTTCGATCCGATGAGAACGTTGACCCCACTCAGATAGTAGAAGGCGGTGTGCGCCTTGGCGAGTTCCTCGATCGCAAGGCAGCTGCCGAGCATCGAGAGGCCGAGCCCGCCGAATTGCTTCGGCGTGTTGGTGCCGAACAATCCCATCCTGCGCAGGCCGGCCATGGCGCACTCCGGCACCGCGCCGGTCGCCTCGATCGCGGCGTCGTGGGGCTTGAGCTCGCTGCGTACGAATTCGCGCACCTGGCCTTGCAGAACGCGGAGATCGTCGGGAAGCTGGAAGTGCATGGCGTGCCAATAATTCGAATAATCTTCGAAAAATGTGCGCCGTCATTCCAGCGGTGTCAACATTTTGCAGGGGCACCGGCGAACAAGGCGGTGTGATGAGGGTACCGGGTGAGAGCGGCCGGGAAGGTCGGAATTTGGTCCCCGATGGCTTCCGCCGCAAGTTTGTCCATTTCTTGCGCGATAAAACCACGAGTTGTGAGCAGGAAATCTGTCGCTGGGGGAAGAAATGACGCTGCACTTGTTCCGATCGGCTCGTTCCGCACGCACCGTCGTCGGCGTTGCCGCAGCCCTCGTGATCGGGCTCGCGTCCCCGGCAATTGCACAGCAGTCCCCCGGGAGCACCGCGCTGGCCCGGGTGCTCGTGCTCGGCACCGGCGGTACTATCGCGGGCCAGGCCAATGCACGCGCCGGCAATGCTTATGATTCAGGCAAGGTCAGTGCGGCCAACCTGATCGCGGCCATTCCGGGCATCGACAAGCTTGCGCAGATCTCGGCCGAGCAGATCTCGTCGATCGGCTCGCAGGACATGAACGACAAGGTCTGGTTCGACCTCGTCAAGCGCATCCGTACCGCTGTTGACAACAAGGAGGTCGAGGGCGTCGTCATCACGCACGGCACCGACACGATGGAGGAGACCGCATTCTTCCTGCAAAACGTGCTCGACACCGACATGCCGGTCGTGCTGGTCGGATCGATGCGACCTTCGACCGCGATCGGCGCCGATGGCCCGGCCAATCTCTACGAGGCGATGCGGGTTGCGTCCGCCCCGGAATCCCGCGGCCGCGGTGTGCTCGTCGTGCTCAACGACACCATCCATGCCGCGCGCTGGGTGCAGAAGACCAATACCACCAGCGTCGAGACATTCCGTTCGCCCGACGCCGGTCCGGTCGGCTACGTCGACACCGGGTCGCTGCGCTTCCTGCAGCCGGCCGCACCGGTCAAGGCTGCCAAGCTGAAGCTGCCGGATGCGCCGCCCCTGCCGCGGGTCGACATCATCTATTCGCACGCCAACATGGATGCCGCGGAGGTTGAGGATGCGGTCAAGCGCGGCGCCAAGGGCATCGTGCTGGCCGGCGTCGGTGACGGCAACTCATCGAAGGGCGCGATCGATGCGCTGGCGGCCGCGGCGAAGCAGGGCGCCGTGGTGGTGCGTTCGACCCGCGTCGGCTCGGGCTATGTCAACCGCAACGTCGAGGTCGAGGACGACAAGCTCGGCTTTGCGGTCTCGCTCGATCTCAATCCGCAGAAGGCGCGCGTGCTGCTTGCGCTGCTGATCGCCAATGGCATCACCGAGCCCTCAGCGGTTCAACAGGCGTTCGCGCGGTAGACCATTGGTTTTGACGGACCGCCCGCGGGCTTCGCCGCCGCTGGTTCCGCCGACGCTTGTGCTGCTCGCCGCGCCGCGAGCAGCAGGCCGCGGGCCTCCGCGATGCGCACCATCACGGTGGTGACGGGAACGCCGGTGACCTCGGCGATCTCCTTGTAGGAGAGATCGATCGCGTCGCGCAGGGCGATGACCTCGCCGAGCGGCGCGGGCAGCTCGGCGATGAGTTGCCGGATGGTTGGGGAGCCGCGCCGCTCCGGCGTCCTGCTCGCGCCGGCATCTGAGGCTGAGCCGCGGCGAGACTGCTTCTCCTGGCAGACGGTTTTGAGGATCGCGAGCAGCCACGGCCTGATGGCGGTGCCGCGAAAGCCGTCGAACTGGCTCTGTGCGCGCAGATAGCAGTCCTGCACGGCCTGTTCGGCGGCCGCCTCGGTTCGCATCAGCACCTGGGCGAACGCATAGGCGTCGTCGAGCCATGGCAGGGCCGCGTCACGAAACTGCTGCGCCGTTTTATTCCCGGCTTTCGCACTACGCATCATAGGGTTGCATCTCGTGAATAGCTTTACCGTCAATCGGCGGAGTGGTATCAGGCTCCCCGCCGGAGTCGTGGACCGTCGCGCCAAGCGTAGGGACAGGAACGACATGCGCACGCCGGGAAGAACGCGATCGTTCGTCGCCTCGTATCGATCGATCGGGCGTTCGGAGCACGGATCATGTCCGAGACACAGGTGCCCAACCGCTTCTCGATCTTCCATCGCGGGTTGGCGAAAGGGCCGGCCTATGAGGCCTGGCGGGAGGGCATTTGCCGCGGCTTCTGCCGGCTCGACGTCGGACCGACTGACGACAACCGCATCGATTGCCACAATGAATTCACGCTGCTGGATTCGGTCGCGATCGCGACGCCACGTGGCGGCTCGGCCCGTTTTGCCCGCACTCGCGCGCTTCTGAGCGACGGCTGCGACGACCTCGTTCTGATCTTCGCGACGCGCGGCTTGGTGCAGGTCACACAGGGCAGCACGGCGATCGAGCTGAAGCGCGGCCAGATGTGCCTCACCGAGATGAATGTCGTCGGCACCGCCGATCTCACCCAGTCCGGCAGCTTTACGACGACGCGGTTTCCGCGTCGCCTTTTGCTCCAGGTCGCCCCCATTGCGGAAACGCAGCTGGCGCGGACGCTCGGCCGCGATCTGGCGTTGAGCTCGATGATCGAGCGCTATTCCGCGCTCTGCACCGAGCTTGCCGGCGATCTCGATGTGCCGGGCCAGCACGCGGCGGCGCATCATCTCGCCGATCTGGTCGGCCTCGTGCTCGGCAGCAGCGCGGAGCAGCAGGAACTGGCCGCGCGCGACGGCGTGGCGAAGGCGCGGCTCGATCTGATGAAGGCCGACATCCTGAAGAACCTCGACAATGGCAAGCTCACGATCGAGGCCATAGCAAGGGCGAATGCACTGAGCACACGCCAGGCACAACGCCTGTTCGCGGCCGAAGGGACCACGTTCTCGGAATATGTCCTGGAGCAGCGCCTGCTGCTGGCGCGCCGGCTGCTGCTGCATGCGCAGGGCGCCGGCCGCAAGGTCAGCGACATCGCCTATACGGTCGGCTTCAACGACCTGTCCTATTTCCACCGTGCATTCCGCCGCAAGTTCGGCGCGGCGCCGGCGGAGATGCAGATGGAACTGGGGCGCCGGCATTGAACGCGTTGCGCCCCTGACGTAGATCAGGGGATCAGCTCCATCCCAACGCGTGTGCTCTCAATGCCCCTCTGGACCTGCGAACAATGCGGCGCGCAATCTCCTGAAACCGCGGTGCCGCCACAGTGCTGCCCGATCTGCGAGGACGAGCGGCAATATGTGAATTGGAAAGGGCAGGCGTGGCTGACGTGCGAGGAGCTCGCGCAGCGGCATCGGCTGGTCTGGCGCGACGATCTCGGCCTGGTCGGATTGGCGCTCGAGCCGTCCTTTGCGATAGGGCAGCGCGCGCTCTTGGTGCCTGACCGCGGCGGCTGCGTGATGTGGGACTGCGTGCCGCTCGCCACGCCCGAGGCGATCGCGCATGTCCGCTCGCTCGGCGGGCTGAAGGCGATCGCGATCTCGCATCCGCATTATTATGGTGCCGTCGCCGACTGGAGCGCGGCGTTCGACGACGCGCCGGTCTATCTGCATGGCGACGACGCGCAATGGGTGACGCGGCCTCACGCGTCGATCGTACCGTGGCAAGGCGACAGCCATCGCATCTCCGAAGACATTCTCCTAGTGCGCGGCGGCGGGCATTTCGCCGGGGCCACCATGCTGCATTGGCGAAACGGCGCCGACGGGCGTGGTGCGCTCCTGACCGGCGACATCGCGATGGTGGCGATGGACCGCCGCTCGGTCAGCTTCATGTATTCCTACCCGAACTACATCCCGCTCAATGCCACAGCAGTGCGCCGCATCGCGCGCACGGTCGCGCCGCTGGCGTATGATCGGATCTACGGCGCCTGGTGGGGCAAGAACATCGCGACCGACGCCAAGGCTGCGTTCGACCGTTCGGTCGAGCGCTATATCGCGGCGATCTCGGACTGACGGTTCCCCTCGGCTTGTCTTGCCAGCCGGCGCGATCGCGCTATATCAGGGCTTTCCCGCCCTTACCGTTTGTCCGAGTTTCTGCATGACCACAACTGCCGCCGCCGAATCCCAGCCGTTCCAGGCCGAGGTTGCCGAATTGCTGCACCTGATGGTGCATTCGGTCTATTCCGAGACCGATATCTTCCTGCGCGAGCTGATCTCGAACGCGTCGGACGCCTGCGACAAGTTGCGCTATGAGGCGATCGCCAATCCCGGTCTGATCACCGACGGCACGCCGCCGGAGATCAGGATCGTCCCGAACAAGGCGGCCAATACGCTCGCCGTGGTCGATACCGGCATCGGCATGGAGCGTGCCGAACTGATCGACAATCTCGGCACCATCGCGCGCTCCGGCACCAAATCGTTCCTGTCGAAGCTGACGGAAGCCAAGGACGGTGCCAATCTGATCGGCCAGTTCGGCGTCGGCTTCTATGCCGCCTTCATGGTCGCCGAGAAGATCGTCGTCACCAGCCGCCGCGCCGGC
>DASVOL010001003.1:0-3120 GCA_036383375.1 Bradyrhizobium sp.
GATCGCGTCGACCGCGGCCTGCGCTTCCGGGCCGATCGCGGAGACCGTCACCATGGGTCCCGGTCCCGCCGCGAGCATCATCAACCCCCTGATCGAGGGGCCCCCGACGGTCTCGCTGCCGCGCGTCACCCAGACCTCGGCGTTGAACTTCTCGACCATCTGGACGAATTTCGCCGAGGCCCGCGCATGCAGGCCGCGCTTGTTGACGATCAGCAGTTCACGCGAGATCGCGCCCGCTGGCACGCCCGGGCCGACATGGTTTCCGCCCGGGGCCTCGTCGCTCATTTGCCTGCGAGAACGCGGCTGGCGATGGTGACGTATTTACGGCCGGCTTCCTGCGCCATCGCGATCGCATCAGGCAGCGAACGCTCCTCGCGAACCTTGGCGAGCTTGACCAGCATCGGAAGATTGATGCCCGCGAGCACTTCCACTTTCGGGCGGCTCATGCAGGAGATCGCAAGGTTCGACGGCGTGCCGCCGAACATGTCGGTGAGGATCGCAACGCCGTCGCCGCTATCGACGCGGTTCACCGCTTCGATGATGTCGCTTCGACAGAGATCGGAATCGTCCTCGGCCCCGATCGTAATTGCTTCAATTTGTTTCTGCGGACCCATGACGTGTTCGAGCGCGGCTCGGAACTCGTCGGCAAGGCGCCCATGGGTCACCAGCACTAGACCAATCATCGGAAACTCCTCGCGGGCGCCCTTTGGTGCACCGCACGAACGCGCCACTTTGACCATCCAGAGGCCCTGCGCAAGAGGGCATCTTGGCTAGTCTCCCGGTTCCTGGCGGTAGAGAGGGGAGGCTGCGCCGGCAAAATCCGACGCGATAGTGGATGTGATATGGTTACCAATTCCCTTCCCACAATTGGCCGCAAGATTACGGGAGGATGAACTTTCAGGTTGTCGTCAGCGCAGCGACAACCAGCGGCAGGGGTTGGAAGCCGGCCGGCACGGGAATTCGCGGTATTGAAACACCATTAAGGCTGATCTTGAGCGCCTCGGGCGGCGGCAGCCGCTCGCCGTCGTCGGCAGCGAGGTCGACGATCAGGCCGACCACGGCCTCGCCAGCGAACGGACAATGGCGGATTCCGAGGCCTCGGATCTCGATCAGACCGGCCAATTGCTGTGCCGGGCGAACCCACAATTGTTCGCCGGCTGTGTCGAGATGGACACGGTCATCCCCCACCAAAATGGCCGGTGGAAGCGCTCCGGTACGTCCGGCGAGAATCAGATCGAAGGCGAGGCGCGACTTGCCGGCGCCCGACGGACCGCGGATCAGCACAGCACGCTCGCCGACCAGAACGGCGGATGCGTGCACGCTTGAATTGTCGCTCATAGTGTCGGCAGCCTGACCACGAAACGAGCGCCGGCGACGGTGGGCTTGCCGTCTTCGTCCGCGGGGCCCGCGCGGTTCTCGGCCCAGATGCGTCCGCCATGCGCCTCGATGATCTGCTTGGAGATCGAGAGCCCGAGGCCGGAGTTCTGACCAAAGCCCTGATGCGGCCGGTCGGTGTAGAAGCGTTCGAAGATCCGCTCCAGTGCGTCCTCGCCGATGCCGGGGCCGTCATCGTCGACCACGATCTCGACCTCGCCGCGGGTGCGGCGGCAGATGATGCGCACCTTGTCGCCCGGCTTGGAGAACGATTGCGCGTTCGACAGCAGGTTGGAGATCACCTGGCCGAGCCGGGAATCATGGCCGGGCACCGAGAGCGTGTCGGTCGGTCCGCGGCCCTCGAAGCGGGCTTCGACGGCGACGTCGTGGCCGAGCCGGGTCTCGTTGGCGACGCTGGTCAACGTGGTCAGCAGCCGGCGCAGATCGACGGGCGCCATATCCTGGCGCTGCAATTCGGCGTCGAGCCGGCTCGCGTCGGAGATGTCGGAGATCAGGCGGTCAAGCCGCCTGACGTCATGCTCGATCACGGCGAGCAGCCGCGCACGGCTGTTCTCGTTGCGCGCCAATGGCAGCGTCTCGACTGCGGAGCGCAGCGAGGTCAGCGGGTTCTTCAGCTCATGGGCGACATCGGCGGCGAACATCTCGATCGCCTCGATGCGGCTGTAGAGCGCGTTGGTCATGTCGCGCAGCGCGCCCGAGAGATGGCCGATCTCGTCGCGCCGTCCGGTGAAGTCGGGAATCTCGACGCGGGTCTGGATGCGGTTGCGGACGCGCTCGGCGCTTTCGGCGAGCCGCCGCACCGGGCCTGCGATCGTGCTCGCCAGCAGCAGCGACAGCATGATCATGACGGCGGATGCGACCCCGCCGATCTTGAGGATGGCGAGGCGCTCCGACATCACCAGCTGGTCGATGTCGTCGCCCTGCGTGGTCAGCATCAATGCGCCGCGCACGGCGCGGAAATGCTGCACCGGAACGGCAACCGAGACGATGATCGCGCCGCGATCGGTGACGCGCACCGCGCTGCCCTTCATGCCCTCGAGCGATTGCGCGACTTCAGAATAGCCCTTGCCGCCTTCGGGGCCGAGCTCGCGGTAGATCGGCAGGTCGCCGCGGTTGAGCCAGGTCTTGATCGTGGCCCTGGTCTTCTCGTACAGCGACGGCTTCTCCGACGGCGGCGGCAGCTCCATGCGCAGCACGTCGCCGCGCGCGAACAGATTGCGGCTGTCGAGGATCAGGCCGCCGTCGCGGTCGAAGATGCGGGCCCGCGTCTTGGTCGGCGCGATCAGGCGGCGCAGGATCGGCGCGACGCGCTCGGGATTGATCGGGAAGTCAGCCGATTCATCCGGCTGGCCGAAGCTCTCGCCGGGCTTGAGATCGAGCAGTCGGTCGGGATCGATGGTGACGGTATTGCCTTCGACCGTCGCGGATGCCGCGATCGCCTCCGAGATGATCTCGGCATAGACCAGAAGGCTCTGCGTGCGCGCTTCGATCAGGCCGGCGCGGAACTGCGACAGATAGAGGATGCTGGCGACCAGCGCGACGAGGCCGGCGAGGTTGAGCGAGACGATGCGGCGCGTCAGGCTCGAGAACGACAGTGCGAAGAAGAACTGGCCGGCGCGGCGCACCCAGCCGAGCGGACGGCGCCAGCCTTTGTCCTGCGCCAGATCGTCGGCCACGGCCTCTTGATCGAGGAGCTGTGAGGCGTCCTCGGTGTTCAGTCCCTGC
>DASVOL010001004.1:0-1775 GCA_036383375.1 Bradyrhizobium sp.
ATTGCCGCGGCCGTAGGGGATGATGCAGAAGGTGCAGCGATGATCGCAGCCGTTCTGCACCTGCACGAACACCCGCGGCAGGCCGCGCTCGAAGCCGTCGAGCAGATGCGGCGCCATCTCCGTCACCGCCATGATGTCGGCAACCGCGACCTTCTCGCTTGCATCGATGCCAAACGGCGCATCGAAAGCCGCACGTGTCGCCTGCCAGGCGTCGCCGCGCATCTTCTCGTCATTGCCGACGACGCGATCGACCTCGGCCATCTCGGCGAACATCTCGGCTTGCGTCTGCGCCGCGCAGCCGGTGACGACGATGCGCGACTCCGGGCGTTCGCGTTTCAGCTTGCGGATCGATTGACGGGCCTGCGCCACCGCCTCATTGGTGACGGCGCAGCTGTTGATGACGATGGTGTCGACAAGCCCGGCCTGCTCCGCCTCGCGCCTGATCACCTCGGATTCGAATGCATTGAGGCGGCAGCCAAAGGTGACGACGTCGACGGCCATGATGGTCAGGCGACGTTGGCGAACAGCGCCGGATCGAAGCGGCCCTCATATTCGAAATCGGCGGTGCCGGTCATCAGCACGTGATCGTCGCGTTCGCGCCACTCGATGCCGAGTTTGCCGCCCGGCAGCGTGATCTCGACAGTCCGGTTGGCGCGCTTCAGCCGCGCCGCCGCGACCGCAGTCGCGCAGGCTGCCGAGCCGCAGGCCCTGGTGAGACCGGCGCCGCGCTCCCAGGTGCGGATCGTGATGTGGTCGCGATCGACGATATGGGCGAGCGTGATGTTGGCGCGCTCCGGGAAGATCGGATGGTTTTCCAGCAGCGGCCCGAAACGTTCGAGGTCGTAGGCATTGACGTCGTCGACCCAGAACACCGCGTGCGGGTTGCCCATCGAGACCACCGACGGCGAATGCAGCACCGGATTGTCGATCGGCCCGACCTGCAGCTCGATGTAGCGGGTGTCGCGAAATTCCTCAGCCAGCGGAATGTCCTGCCAGCCAAACTTCGGCGCGCCCATGTCGACGGTGTAGAGATCCGGCGCCGGCCCCTGCCAGCAATTGAGCAGGCCGGCGCGGGTCTGGAACGTCGCCGTGGTCTGCCCGGTCTTCTCGAAGATCCGCCGCACCACGCAGCGCATGCCGTTGCCGCAGGCCCCGGCCTCCGAGCCGTCATTGTTGTAGATCGAGATGAACGCTTCCGTGCCGTCGAGCCGCGGCGGCTGCAACACCATCAGCTGGTCATAGGGCACGCCGCCGGCCGGCGACGCCACGGCGCGCGCCTCCTCAGCCGAAACCTGCGCTTTGGAATCGCGCAGGTCGACGACGACGATCTCGTTGCCGATGCCGTTCATCTTGGCGAATGCGTGATTGGCGAGCGCGCTCATCGATTTTCCTAAATTCTGCCCGGTTATATGGCGAGTGGTGGCCTCTTAGCCAGTCTGAATAGCCCTATGACACATCTGTCATGGGACGAATGCAGAACTCGCGTGTTAGGAATATCGCGCCTCAAGGACCGCGCGCGCCGGGACAGATCGAGCGGCCGTTTGAGGAAGGGGATGGAGAATACCGAATGAACCATATCAACACGCTCCGCGCGGCCCTGGTCGCGCTGCTCCCTTTGGCCGCGATCGCCCTGGCAAGCCCGGCGCCTGCCCAGTCGCCGTCAGCCTCGCCGGCTCCGGCGGCAAGCCCGAGCCCAACCCCCGCGCCTGCGCCATCGGCAACGCCGGTGCCGCCGCCGGCCGAGACCAAGTCGCCGGCCGACAGCCCGGCCGCAT
>DASVOL010001005.1:0-4170 GCA_036383375.1 Bradyrhizobium sp.
CGAGGCTCCGACCGTTGGTCAGGCTGCTTCGCCGCCACCGCCGCCGGCGCCCGCGATCCTGCCGACCCAGGAAATGCCCAAGGTGCAGGGGCTGGAGTAATTGGCGGCCCTGCGTAGAGCGGATGAAGCCGCCAACAAAAAACGCCCCGGTTTCCCGGGGCGTTTTCGCGTTCAGCCAATATCTGCTGACGCGGGGGGCATTGCTTAGGCGGCCACCTTCGAGCCGTCGACAACCTGCGGGGCCTTGTCGCCGCCGCCGATCGGAATGCTGCGGGGCTTCTTGGCCTCGGGAATCTCGCGGACGAGATCGACGTGGAGCAGGCCGTTCTCGAGCGAAGCGTTCTTCACCTGCACGAAGTCGGCAAGCTGGAAGACGCGCTCGAAGGCGCGGGAGGCGATGCCGCGATAGAGCACTTCGGAGCCGTTGCCGGAGTTCTCGTTGGCCGATTTCTCGCCCTTGATCGTCAGCGTGTTCTCTTTCGCGACGATCGAAAGCTCGGCCTGCGAGAAGCCGGAGACCGCAACGCTGATCCGGTAAGCATTCTCGCCGGTGCGCTCGATGTTGTAGGGGGGATAGCCGGGGCTGCCGTCCGAGGTCACCTGATCGAGCAGGTTGAAGAGGCGGTCGAAGCCGACAGTGGAACGATAGAACGGAGTGAGGTCGTAGCTACGCATAGGGTAGTCCTCCAATGAGCGACTGTTGCAGTTACCCGCCCGCCATCGGGCCGGGCTTAGATGTGTGCAGCCTCATGTTCCGGTTCCGAAACACTGGTAGCGGCCTGCACTGAGGTGATATGGGAGGGGTCACGTCGCGTTCAAGAGGCGGAAACCGCGCAGCTTTTTTCGGCGCCCGCGTGCTTGATCTCCACCCTGTCCCACCACTTCGGTCTCCTGCATGACGCTCGTCTCGATCCCCGCCAACCCGGTTCCGGACGACGTTGTCAGTGGCACCATCAAGACGCCTGACGGGGCCGAGCTACGCTTCGCGCGCTGGGCGCCGCCACCTGGCCGCAAGGGCACGGTCTGCGTGTTCGGCGGGCGCGGCGAGATGATCGAAAAATATTTCGAGACCGTGCGCGACCTGCGTGACCGCGGCTTCGCGGTGGCGATGATCGACTGGCGCGGACAGGGCCACTCGTCGCGGCGGCTGCGTGATCCACGCAAGGGCTATGTGCGCGACTTCGCCGACTACGAGGTCGATGTCGAGGCTTTCGTGCAGCAGGTGGTGCTGCCGGATTGCCCACCGCCCTATTTCGCGTTGGCGCATTCGATGGGCGGCGCCGTCCTGCTGCGGATCGCGCATGCCGGCAAGCGCTGGTTCGACCGCATGGTGCTGTCGGCGCCGATGATCGACCTGCCGCGCAAGCGCGTCTCGTTCTTTCCGAGCGCGCTGCTCCGGATCATGCGGCTGACCGGGCAGGGCGGCAACTACGTTCCGGGCGGCAACGATGAACTGGTCGGCCTCGCGCCCTTCATTGGTAATCCCGTCACCAGCGACCCGGTGCGTCACGCCCGCAATGCGGCGATCCTGGAAGAAGACCCGACGCTCGGCATCGCGGCGCCGACGGTCGCCTGGGCCGACACCGCATTCACCGCGATGCGCACCTTCCGCGGCATGTCGTATCCGACCGAAATCCGCCAGCCGATCCTGATGCTGGCGGCGAGCAATGATGAGGTGGTGTCGACGGCCGCGATCGAGGAGTTCGCCTACCATCTGCGCGCCGGCTCGCATCTCGTGATCGCCGGCTCCAAGCACGAGATCTTGCAGGAGCAGGATCGCTACCGCGGGCAATTCTGGGCGGCGTTCGACGCCTTCGTGCCGGGCACGCCGCTGTTCAAGTGATGGGTGTGGAGCTCGCGGCTCAGCCGTTGAGCAGCGCGACGATGCGGTCGGGAAAACGCTTTTCCACGAACAAGGCCCTGACCTCGGCGACGCTGAGATAGCGGTCCTTGCCTTCGCCCTTGCCCATGATGTCGAGCAGCACCGGCCACTCGCCGAGCATCAGAAGCGGATAGTAGCAGTGCAGGATCGCGTAGGACGGAGGATGCTCGTCCTTGGCGCGCTGGAAGTTGGCCGCCATGAAATTCTTGATCTCGGAGGCCGACAGCCCGCGTTCGACGCTGCCGTCGGGGGCCTTGTGGTCCGTGCCGAAGGTCGCGAGCCGCGCGATCTCGTCCTCATGCACGACGGCATGTTGGTCGAGGATGCGCGAGCCGGCGCCGTGCTTGTCGAGCGGGCCGTTGCGCAATTCGTCGAGGATCGCGCCCTGCAACAGGCTGCGCACCTGGCTGAACGGGCCAATGCCGTTGGCCATCTGCGCGACCATGAAGATCTTGGCGCCGGCGCTGAGCGCCGGAAGGCCGGTCTTGCCGGTGGCGCGGTCGATGGTTTCGGTCAGCTTCGGCAGCGGCACGATATGGCCGCCGACATAGTCGCCGGCGACCAGCGCACGCAGGAACGGGCACGGATTGTCAGGGGAAACCTGCGGGGCGGGTGCCGCGCTTGCAGCGGTATCGGACATCAAACCCCATCCTGAAAAGCTTCAGCTTAAAAAGCATCCATTACCGGTGGATGAATACGCTCAGGAATCAGCGGCGAATTTCGGTGTGGATGCAACCAGAGCGAGTTTGCCGAAGGGGAGGCCGGCTTTCAAGAGGCCTTCGCGATAGAGCGCGATGTCGGACGGGTTCTTCCAGTGGAAATTGCGCAGGTGACGCTCGACCGTGAGGTCGGGATGGTTGGCGAGCAGCGCCTCGGCCGCCTGCGCGGCTTCGTCGGCGCGGCCGAGCTGGGCGAGTGCGGCGGCGCGCACCGCAAGACCCTGCAGGTGGTTCGGGTTGAGATAAAGCGTTTCGCGCGACCACGACAGCGATGCGTCGTATTGTCCGAGCAGGTAATGGCTGAACGCGTTCAGAGCGCCCCACTGGTAGCGCGGGTCGCTGTTGCCGCGCTGGACCGCGGTCGAGAACAGATCGACCGCCTTGCGATGATCGCCGATCACCATGTGGCAGATGCCGAGCACGCCGCGGGCGCCCATGTCGTAGGGGTTGAGCTCGATCGCCCGCTTGATGGCGTCCATCGCGGCTTCGTAGTGGCCCTGCATCGCATGCAGATAGGCCAGCAGCGAAAATGCGAACGAGGAGCGCGGATCCAGCCGGACGCTGCTCTCGGCCAGGCTGACC
This sequence comes from Bradyrhizobium sp., assembly GCA_036383375.1. GTDB lineage: Bacteria > Pseudomonadota > Alphaproteobacteria > Rhizobiales > Xanthobacteraceae > Bradyrhizobium. Next base: position 3,184 of record DASVOL010001005.1, read on the forward strand.
GACGAGGCCCACAATTCGCGCGTGCTCGGAATCCAGCCGAACTGCACGCTCTGGATCTGGATCAGCGCGAGATAGGCGCGCGCGATCGACAGCGCGGGGTCGAGCTCGATCGCCTCCTTGAACAGCGCGATCGCGGTTTCGCAATCGTCCTTGGTCTGGTGATAGTAGTGCGACAGACCCTTCAGGAAGCGGTCCCACGCCGTCAGCTCGGCATTCGGCGAGCGCGCCGGTGCCGAGGCCTCGGCGCGGTAGATCTCCTGGGCCACCGCGGCGGAGAGGTTGGCGGTGATCTCGTCCTGCATCGCGAACAGGTCGCCCATGTCGCGGTCGTAGCGGCCGGTCCACAGCTGCTCGCCCTTCTCCGGCGCGATCAGCTCGGCGGAGACGCGGATCTTGTTGCCGGCGCGGCGTACCGAGCCCTGGATCAGATAGGTCGCGTCGATTTCGCGCGCGATCAGGCGGGTCGAGACGTTCTTGCCCTTGTAGGCGAAGGTCGAGTTGCGGCTCAGCACGCGGTAGAAGGATTGCAGCGACAGCGCGTGGATCAGATCCTCGGTCAGGCCGTCGGAGAAATATTCGTCGGCGCCGCCGCTCAGATTATCGAACGGCAGCACACCGACGATCGCGGTCCGGTATTGCCCCGGCAGGTGCGGGCCGTCGTCGGGAACCTGCTCTTGCTTGTCGGAGCCGGCCGGCGCCCAGGTCCAGACATGGACCGGCTCGGTGATGTTCTTGAAACGGTGCGGGCCGGCATCGACCAGGCTGACGGCAAGCCGCCGCCCTGACTCGGTGCGAGCCTTGTCCGACACCGCGATGCCGCCCGGCACGGCGACGGTCTCGAGGCGCACCGCGATGTTGACGTCGTCGCCGAACACCTCGTCCTCGTCGGCCATGACGTCGCCCATGTGGACGCCCATCCGGAAGTGCATGGCGCGGTCGGCCGGCAGATGTTCGTTGCGCTCGGCCATCAGGGTCTGCATCGCGACG
>DASVOL010001006.1:0-43965 GCA_036383375.1 Bradyrhizobium sp.
AGCAGACCGCGCCGGATATTGGCAGTGTTGGGGCCTGTTCCGCCGCGATTCCCACCTCAAAATGGCTCAAAAACCCAAATCCACCACGGAAGCGCCGCCGCGCCTCGGCAAGCCGCTGAAACGCTCGTTCTTTGACCGCAGCGTGCACAAGGTGGCGCCCGACCTGATCGGTGCCACCTTCCTGGTCGGCGGCGTCGGCGGCATCATCGTCGAGGTCGAGGCCTATCATCACAGCGAGCCGGCGGCGCATTCGTTCAACGGGCCGACGCCGCGCAACCAGGTGATGTTCGGCCCGCCCGGCTTCTCCTATGTCTACCGCTCCTACGGCATCCATTGGTGTGTCAACTTCGTCTGCGAAAAGGCCGGCTCCGCCAGCGCGGTGCTGATCCGCGCGCTGGAGCCGACCCATGGCCTCGCCGCGATGCACAGGCGGCGCGGGCTGGAAGACGAGCGCGCGCTGTGCTCCGGGCCGGGCAAGCTCTGCGAAGCGCTCGGCATCACGATCGCGCACAGCGAACGGCCGCTCGACCGGCCGCCGATCGCGCTCCACGCGCGGCTGGAGCCGCCAGACATCGTCACCGGATTGCGGATCGGTATCACCAAGGCGGTCGAGCTGCCCTGGCGCTACGGGCTGAAGGGATCGAAATTCCTCAGCAAGCGGTTCTGAGCGTCACGCGTTATCAGCTATGACGCCTTCTTCAGCAGCTCGATCGCCTCGAGGATCTTGGCGCGGCGCTCCGTTGCTGCCGCGCGCTTTTCCTTCTCTTCCTCGACGAGCTCTTCCGGCGCATTGGCGACGAACTTCTCGTTGGAGAGCTTTGCGTCGACCCGCTTGATGTCGGCGTCGGCCTTGCCGAGCTCCTTCTCCAGCCGCGCCCGCTCGGCCGCAAGATCGATCACGCCCTTCAGCGGCAGCGCGACGACTTCGCCGCGCACCAGCAGCTGCATGGCGCCTTCCGGAGCGGCGTCAGCGAAGGAAATCTCCGACAATCGCGCGAGGCGCTTGATGGTGTCGTTCCAGCGCTGGGCGCGGTCGCGCGTTTCGTCGGAGGTGGTCACGATCACCAGCGGCGTCAGCGTCGACGGCGGGATGTTCATTTCCGCCTTCACCGACCGCATCGTGGTGACGAGGTCGACCACCCAGCCGATCTCGGCCTCGGCTGCGGGATCGCTGAATTCGTCCGCATCGAGCGCGGCAATGACAGGCGGAATGATCGGATCGACGACGGGACCTGCGGTCGCGATCGCCGCCAGCTGCTCCCCGGTCACGCCCGGCTTGCGCGGCCAGGGCGCCAGCACCAGCAGGCCGTCGCGCTTCGCCGTCACGGCCCACAGCTCCTCCGTGATGAAGGGCATGAACGGATGCAGCAGCTTGAGGATCTCGTCGCGGGTCCAGGCGATCATGGCGCGGGTCTCGGCCTTGGCCGCGCCCTCCTCGCCCATCAGCACCGGCTTTGCGAGTTCGAGATACCAGTCGCAGAACACGTTCCAGACGAAGCGGTAGATCGCACCCGCTGCATCGTTGAAGCGATGATCCTCGATCGTCTCGGTCACCTCGCGGGTGACGCGCGAGGTCTCGTGCGCGATCCAGCGGTTCAAGGTTTCCCTGGCGCTCTTCGGATCGAAATTGTCCGGCTTCACGCACTCGTTCATCTCGGCGAAGCGGCAGGCGTTCCAGAACTTGGTCGCGAAGTTGCGGTTGGTCTCGACCAGATGCGGCGACAGGCGGATGTCGTGGCCCTGCGCCGCCTCGCGGGTCAGCGCAAAGCGCAGCGCGTCGGCGCCGAAATCGTCGATCACGCCGAGCGGGTCGATGACGTTGCCCTTCGACTTCGACATCTTCGCGCCCTTCTCGTCACGGACGAGACGGTGGATGTAGACGGTCGAGAACGGCGCCTCCTTCATAAAATGAAGGCCCATCATCATCATGCGGGCGACCCAGAAGAAGATGATGTCGAAGCCCGTGACCAGCGTGTTGGTCGGGTAGTAGCGCGCGACTTCCGGCGTGTCGTCCGGCCAGCCCAGCGTCGAGAACGGCCACAGCGCCGACGAGAACCAGGTGTCGAGCACGTCCTCGTCACGGGTGATGAAACCCTCACGCTTGGCGGGATCGACCGCCATGTCGTGGCCCTGTTCGGGCGTGATGACTTCCTGCTCAACGTAATAGCCGAGCGCGTTGCCGACCGCCTCTTCCTCGGTCTCGGCAACGAACACCTTGCCGTCCGGCCCGTACCACGCCGGAATCTGATGGCCCCACCAGAGCTGGCGCGAGATGCACCAGGGCTGGATGTTCTCCATCCACTCGAAATAGGTCTTTTCCCAGTTCTTCGGCACGAACGTGGTTTCGCCCGAACGCACCGCCGCCATCGCGGGCTGCGCCAGCGTCTTGGCGTCGACATACCACTGGTCGGTGAGATACGGCTCGATCACGACGTTGGAGCGGTCGCCATGCGGCACCATGTGGGTGTTGGGCTCGATCCGCTCGAGGAAGCCGAACTCCTCCAGCCGCGCCACGATCTTCTTGCGCGCCGCGAAGCGCTCGATGCCGTGAAACTCCGCCGCGAACTCGTCGGCGCCAACAGGCAGGCCGCGCAGATAGTCCTCGTTGCCGGTGAGGCTGAGGCAGCCTTCCTGGTCGAGCACGCTGATCTGCGGCAGGCCGTGGCGCTTGCCGATCTCGAAATCGTTGAAGTCGTGCGCCGGCGTCACCTTGACGGCACCCGAGCCCTTCTCCGGATCGGAATAGTCGTCGGCGACGATCGGAATCCTGCGGCCGACCAGCGGCAGGATGACATGCTGGCCGACCAGATCGGTGTAGCGCTCGTCGTCCGGATGCACCGCGACGGCGGTGTCGCCGAGCATCGTCTCCGGACGCGTCGTCGCGACCACGATGAACGACTTGGGGTCCTCGGGATTGAACGTCCGCCCCTCGATCGGATACCGCAGGTACCAGAGATGCCCCTTGACCTCGACCTGCTGCACTTCGAGATCGGAGATCGCGGTGAGCAGCTTCGGATCCCAATTGACCAGGCGCTTGTCCTTGTAGATCAGGCCCTGGCGGTGCAGCTCGACGAACACCTTGACGACGGCACGCGACAGGCCCTCGTCCATGGTGAAGCGCTCGCGCGACCAGTCGCAGGAGGCGCCAAGGCGCTTGAGCTGGTTGACGATGGTGCCGCCGCTCTCGGCCTTCCATTGCCAGACCCGCTCGAGGAACTTGGCGCGGCCCATCTCGCGCCGGCCCGGCTCCTGCCGTTCCATCAGCTGGCGCTCGACCACCATCTGGGTGGCGATGCCGGCATGGTCGGTGCCGGGCTGCCACAGCACGTCGCGGCCGCGCATCCGCTCGAAGCGGCACAGGATGTCCTGCAGCGTGTTGTTGAGCGCATGGCCCATGTGCAGCGAGCCGGTGACGTTCGGCGGCGGGATCACGATGGTGAAAGGCGCGGCGTCCTTGCGCTCGGGCCGGCCGGCCTTGAACGCACCGCTCTCCTCCCAGAGCTGGGCCATCCGGAGCTCGATATCGGCAGGCTGGTAGTTTTTCTCGATCATGACAATGCGCTGTGGACCATGGGGAAAGGGGTAGAAAGCCGCCAGAGCGCACCAAGTCAACCGGACCGGCACGTCAAAACGGCGTTGAGAACGTTTTCGAGCGAAGTGGACACCGGTTCGCGTGAAGAAAACGCGTCAAAACAGGGAACTGGCGTTTCGGTGCGGATCCTATCAGAACCGAAACTACGGGGCATTTAGGGGCTGAATGAGGGCTGCCAAGCCCCCTGCGGCTGGAGCGCCTGCGGCGGATCTACCGCCCGCGGGAGACCCGCTCGATCTCGGCCTTGACGATCCGCTCGACCAGCCCCGGCAGATTGTCGTCCAGCCAGGACTTCAGCATCGGCCGCAGCATCTCCTTGACCAGATCCTCCAGCGTCCGTGCATTGTTGCTCAGCACGGTGTTGGCCAGCGAGTTGAAGGCGGATTCGACCGCCCGCATCGTGGTTCCCGAGATGATCTGCTGCATCGGCGCGGCTTCGCTCGCGGGCGGTTCTCGCTCTCGAACCGGCTCTCGCATTGGCTCCGGCGCCCGGGTGCGGGCTTCCGTGAACTCGACGTCGTCCTGCGGCTCGACCTTGCGGAACGACGGCGCGGCCGCCGGCTCCGGCAGCGCCATGTCGTCGGTGAGCTCGAATACGTCGGCTTCGGGCTGGGCTTCGGGCTGCGGCGACGGCCGGATCTCGGCCGCGGGCGTCGCCTCGTCGAGGCTGGCGAGCAGCGAGTCGATGTCGTCCTGACTGTTGCTGGCCGGCGCTGGCGCAGGCGGCGGTGATTTCGGCGCAGACGCGGCGGGCTTCGCGGCCGGGGGCGCTGCGGGCGGCGGGCTCTTCATCGCAGGCTTGGCTGCCGGTGGCGGCTCGACTTTCGGCGGCGGCGGTGCGGCGGCCGCAGGTTTCTCGGCCGCGGCCGGTTTCGCCTCGTCGTCGGCAATGATGCGACGGATCGACGCCAGAATCTCCTCCATCGAGGGCTCTTGGACCTTCGCAGGTTGCGTCATCTCCGACTCCACATCGAAACTTATTTTACATCAAGCCCGAGAGGATTCGCCGGTTCCGAAGAAGCGCGCAGAGATTTTCATTGCTCCCGCCCGACTTGTCCCCAGATCAAGCCCGCCCGAGGCATTGTGCAAGCTTCGTGTCGCCCAATGCAGCGTGGTCACAGGTGGCCTCGCACCTGTCATCACGCCATGCCGGCTCGCCGCGAATCGCCTTGCTGCCCGATAAAACGGTATGTCAGGCCATTTATCGATTGCAAGCAAACGCGCCAGTCTGTGGTTCTGATTAACCCAGAACCACAGACTGGCGCGACAAGCGATGCTGATGTGAAGGTGTTTAGCGGCCGTCGGGCGTGCGTACGCCGGCCCAGTTGTCGCGCACCTGCTGGTAGTGCACGCTCGCATCGTAGACGTTGGTCGAAAGGCCCATCACCTGCGGTGACAGCCGGCCGATCGCGTTGAGCACATTGTAGGACGCAACGACACGGTCGTGCTGTGCGGTGACGAGCGCATTGCGGGCATTGACCAGCGCTTGCTGCGCGTTGAGTACGTCGAGCGTGGTACGCTGACCGGCCTTGGCCTCTTCGCGGACGCCGTTCAGCGCGATCTCGGATGCGGTCACCTGCGCCTGCGCCGACGCCACCTGCGACTTGCCGGCGACCAGCTGGCCCCAAGCGGTAACGACGTTGGCGCGTGCCTGATCCCTGGTCTGTTCGAGAACCAGACGCTGCTGCGCCAGCGATTCCTTCGACTGCCGGATCAGCGAGTATTCAGCGCCGCCCTGATAAATCGGCACCGACACCTGAACCTGCGCCGCCGCGTTGAAGCTGCGGTTGACCGACAATTGTTGCTGGTAGCCTTCGGTCACTGAAGCCTGCAAGCCGACCGTCGGCAGCAGCGCGCCTTCGGCAACCTTGGTCTGCAGGAAGTTGACGTCGACGCCGTACATCGCGGATGTGACGTTCGGATTCTGGGTCAGGCTGAGCTCGACGGCGGCTGCAAGCGTCGCCGGCAGGAAGCGGTCGACCGGCGAGCCGGGCGCGAGATTCTGCGGTTCGTTGCCGATGATGCGGCGGAAATTCGACCGGGTCGTCGTCAGGTTCGATTCCGCGGTGAGCTGCTGGGTCTTGCCGGCCGCGAGCTGTGCCTCGGATTGCGCGACGTCGGTCCGCGTCACCTCACCGACGTTGAAGCGATCCTGGGTCTGCTTCAGCGTCTGCTCGAGCACACGCGTGTTGCTGCGCTGGACCTCGACGATCGCCGAGTCGCGCAGATAATCCATGTAGATGGTGGCGGCGCTCAGGATCACGGTCTGCTCAAGCACGCGCAGACCTTCACGCGCCGACGACACCTGGCTTTCGGCCGCCCGCACCTTGTTCGGGGTCTGCGCGTTGTACAGCGACTGGTTCACCGTCAGACCGGCGCTGGCCGGATTTTGGGTGCCGTGAATCGCGTCCTTGCTGCCCGTCTGCTGCTGGTCAGTGTACTGATACCCGCCGCTCACCGTCAGTGCGGCCCGCGGACGATAGCCTGACAGCGCCTGGGGAACGTTTTCGTCGGTTGCCCTCACCAGCGCGCGCTGCGCATTCAGCTGGGGGTTGTTCTGGTAGGACCGCACCAACGCGGCCTCGATAGTGTCGGCGAGCGCGGGCACGGGGCCCATCTCCGCCAACAGAAGGACGGCAGTCGCAGCCGCGGTGATAGCTTTCACCCCTCGCATCCCCGGTAATCCAATCATTGTAGTCGCCGTCTCCACACGCAAGTCAGTTCCGGCGGTCGCTTCAGATGAAGTGAGTCCCGCCTCACCTTAGTCCGCAGCTAAGGGCAACGGAACTACCCCGCAACGGAACGCGGTGGAAACTCTTCACATGGGGCAAACGGGCCACACTTCTGATTCAGAACGGGATTTTATCAGGTGGCGCAGCGCGGTAGCGGTCAGAAGACGAAGGCCGGAACCCGCTCGAGCCCGGGCAGCACGGGGGCCGTGGCGTCGAACAGCTCGCGATGTCCGAAATCCCCGTGGGAGTGAGTCACCAGGGTGGCGCGCTGCGGCGGCGTCAGGCCGAACACCCCGACCAGTCGGCCCCCCTCCTTGAGCTGGCCGAACAGCCCGGTCGGGACAATCTCGGTCGCACCGTTGAGCACGATGACGTCATACGGCGCGCCGGCGGCATCGCCGTCGGCAGCCGCGGCGGTCTTGACGGCCACATTCTGGATGCCGAGCTGGGCGAACGCTGCAGAGGCCTTCCCGGCAAGCGCCGGATCGCTCTCGGTCGCGCTGACCTCTCCGGCAAAGTGCGCCACGATGGCGGCGGCGTAGCCGGTCGCGCAGCCGACGACCAGGACGCGGTCGGTCGCCTTGATCTCGGCGGCTTGCAGCATCTTGGCGAGCAACGCCGGCGTGATCAGGCAGCGCTTTGCCGCGCCGCCCTCGGCCACGTCGAGATCGAGGTCGAGATAGGCCAGCGCCTGTTTGTCGGCCGGCACGAACACCTCGCGCGGCACGGTCAGCATGGCTTCGAGAATACGATCATCGGTCACGTCGCTCGGACGCACCTGACCATCCACCATGTACTGGCGCGCGGTCGAAAATCCGGTCATTGGCGGGACCCTGCAAGTCGCGGCATTGCCGCTGGAGAAGCTAGAACAGGGCCATCTTTTGGAACAAGCTCCGCCAAAACGCAACACGGCGTTGGCGTGCAAGACGCGCTCCCGGAATGCCCGCCGTGGTGCGCCCTATTCGATCGTGACGGCAAGCCGCCCGATCAGGCGGGCCACTTCATCGAGATGCTCGGAATCATGTTGCTCGACGGCCCTTGCGAGCCGGCGGACACACTCATCGTCGCTGATGTCGGGAGCATCGCTCGGAACAAGGGTCGGCTGCGGCATCGACAGGTCGATCAGGGTTATAGCCATCAGAATCACCTCTCAAGACCCGGCACGACGAAGTGTCGGCGGTTATTGAGTCGATTTGACGACGTTTTTTGTCTGCCCGTTACGGACCACAGGCTTGTGAAGGGCGATGAAGGGGCTTGATGGGGCCAAAACTGGCTCCCCGGGCTGGATTCGAACCAGCGACCATTCGATTAACAGTCGAATGCTCTACCGCTGAGCTACCGAGGAATAGGCGAACAAAACGTTCGCGAGCGGGCAGCGTATAACAAAGCCTTTCGGCCTTGCAAAGAACCAAATGGGCCTCCGGCGAAACTTTAGCGGGAGACGGTAAACCTCTGCGGTGCAAGGCTTTGCCGGCGTTCCAGGGTGATGCAGCCCTGTCCCGGCTGTCCCGCTATTGGCACCGTGGGCGCCTGGAAACACCGTCAAACACCGTCGGCGCGGGCCATTTCGCCGCGCCGCCGATTCTTCCGCGGGCACGCGCAGCCCCTGACGTCATTCTGCGATGAACGAGGTGGTCTTGGTGCCGCGTCGTAACGCAGTGTCAGAACGTCCTTGAAAGCGATCTATCGCGCAGCGATGGCGGCAATGAACAGCGCCGTCGCCGCAAGCGAGGCGATGGTCCGCACGTGGTTCCAGAAGGTCCAGTCGGCGAGATAGCGCGCCCAGACCGGCGCCGCCGCGGCGCTCGCGGGATCTGTGGCCGCAAGCTGATTGTTCATCGGCACATTGAAGACGGCCGTGACGGCGAACATCCCGATGACATAGACGATGCCGCCGCAGATCATCGCAAGCGCGCCCGGCTCCTGCCATCGCAGGGCGCCGAGCAGGACCAGCACGGCGCAAGACAGTGTGGTGCCGAGGAAGACCGGCATGAACAGCGAGCGCACGATGTCGACATCGATTGCGTTCATCGCCGGGATGCCGGCGGCCTGACCAATCCGGCCAAGCGCGGTCATGACGAACGCCGAGAACGCGAAATAGACCCCGGCAAGCAGGCCGCAGCCGAGTGCGGAAAACCAAAGCAAGCCCGAGGTCAGGATATTGCGCATCGCTTCATCTCCGAAAGCGAGGGATACTCGCATTTGTAAAATGCGATAAACTCTCGTATCTGAGACGTCAACCCCGATTGCGGAGACGACAGATGGCGAGACGAAAGGCCGTGCCCGTGGCAGCGCGAAAGGCCGCCCTTGGGACAGCGGCAAAGGCCGCGTCCGGGACAGCGGCAAAGGCGGCGTCCGGGGTGGAAGCTCCCCCGCCCGGGCTGGCGCGGCTTGCCCCGACGCAGCAGCGCAGCCGCGAGCGGTTCGAGCGCATCCTCGCCTGCGCGACCGAGATCATGGCAGAGAAAGGCAGCGAGGCCTTGCGCATGAGCGACATCGTCGAACGCAGCGGCGTCGCATTCGGCTCGCTCTACCAATATTTTCCCGACAAGGCCGCCATCATCGGCACGCTGGCGGAACGGCATAACGCCGTCGGCCGCGACTGCGTCAGGCGCGATCTGGCCGCAGTCGCGTCCGCGCCCGACCTGCACCCGGCGCTCTGCCGGATCGTCGACAGTTACTACGAGATGTTCATGCGCGAGCCTGTGATGCGCGACATCTGGCAGGCGACGCAGGCCGATCGCGCCCTGCAACAGCTCGATGCGGACGACATGGCCGTGCTCGCAGGCCTGTTGTCCGACGCGATCAGGCGGGTTGCGCCCGGCATGTCGGCCGCCACCCTCTCGAGCTTCTCGGGACTGACGATGACGCTGATCGCGGCCGCCGTGCGTCACGCGATCACGCTGCCGCCGCGGAAGGCGCGGCAGGTGCTGACGCAATTCAAGAGCATGCTGCCGCAAGACCTCACCGGGCTGGCATGACCACGACCGCGCCGACGCCGGGAATTTGCCGGGATTGCCTCCGCTGTCACGTCTCCCTAAAATTCCTGCGATATTTGACGGCTATGAATATTGCCGGGAAGTCCGGGAAGAGTTTTTCGCAAGTTGTGATTTGTCTCACACGAGGTGCGGCCTTGCCGACCTAGGTTCCCCGAAAGGTCATCTGCGTTTTATTAACCAAAGCGGGCGCCATCGTTCTTTTCATAAAATTCGAACGAATCGCTCAATCCGGACCGAAGACAGTTTTGCGACCATGGCGCTCTCGAACCTCGGAGAGCGCGATGAGCGAAGTCGAATTTGATCTGCTGCTGGACGCCGTGCGAACGGCGATCGCGCCTATTGCCCAGGAGGATTTCGTGGCTCAGCCGTCGCCCCGCATTCAGCCGCCGCCGCGCGCCGCCAATGACAACCAGGTGCAGTGGCCGCTGATTCCGTTTCCTGAAGGCTGGTACGCCGCGAGCTAAGGCGGCTTCTCACTTATTGGCTGCAAGCCATTGATGAGATGAGTGGAGGCCACGACCAGAATTGAACTGGTGTACACGGTTTTGCAGACCGTTGCGTAACCACTCCGCCACGTGGCCCCTTGCGGCGCACTTCATATACGCCCTCTCCGCGATAGGCAACCAAGCCGGGCAGCTAACGTCGGCGCTTCCGGAAGTCCCGCTTCTTCGGTTTTGGCGCCAATTCCGGCATTTCGGCCTGCACTTCGCGGAATCTCGCCAGCATCCGCTCGAAACTATCAGTTAACGCTCTGGCGATATCAGGCCGCTTTTCCAGCCCGGCCAGCAGGATCGCGGCCGCCTCGATGGTGGACAGGCCGTCGCGCCGCGGTTCCCGGCGCAGTTTGCCGTACAGCGAGGGCCGTTTCGGTCCGAGAATCACCCGCTGGCACTTCAGCATCCAGGCATTGCGCCACCACAGCGCCTTGGCCTGGCTCCAGGTGCCGTCGAGCAGCACGATGCCCTCGATATCGGCGAGGATCCCGCGCTGGTGCGGCTCCAGCTCACCCTTGCGGTTGATCGCGACGATCTCGGCGTCGGTTTCGAGATCCTCGACCTTGGCCGAGCCGAGATAGAGCACTGCCCAGTGCGACGGATCGGGCACCGGCCGGCCGAGTGCCTTGGCGAGGCTCGGCCAGGACAGCCCGATCCGCACCACGGCGTTCTCGAAATGCCGTGCCAACAGTCGCGCGGTGCCGAGCGCCCTGTCCTGCTCCTGCGGATGGATCAGGATCAGGAGCTGGATCCGGCTTTTGATCGGCGTGACGCTGTCGCAGATGCATAACGGCAGCGGCTTGCCGCAATGCGGGCATTCTTCCACCGTGTCCGGTGCAGCAACAGGATTCGACATTCAAAGGCTATACGCTGTGGGTGGCCAATCCGGCAACATCAACGCAAGGCCCAATTGGCAATACCGAAGACAGCACTGGCGATACCACTCGCGATACCGAGCCATCGCAGCTTCTCCCGCCCCGGTAGGTCCTTGAACCGGTCGATCAGCAGATAGATCACCGGCGTGGTGTACAGCGTCAGGATCTGCGACACGAACAGGCCGCCGATGATGGTGATGCCGAGCGGCCGCCGCAGCTCGGTGCCCGGGCCGGTCGCGATGACCAGCGGAATGCCGGCGAACAGCGCGGCCATGGTCGTCATCAGGATCGGGCGGAAGCGCGCCCGGCAGGCCTCGAAGATCGCATCCCGCGACGACAGGCCCTGATGCCGCTCGGCCTCGAGCGCGAAGTCGACCATCATGATGCCGTTCTTCTTGACGATGCCGATCAACAGGATGATGCCGACAAAGGCGATCACCGTCAGCGGCGTGTTCGTCACCTGCAACGCCAGCAAGGCGCCGAGGCCGGCCGACGGCAAGGTCGAGATGATCGTGATCGGATGCGCCAGGCTCTCATAGAGCACGCCGAGCACGATATACATCGCAACCAGTGCGCCGAGGATCAAAAGCGGCTGCCGTCCGCTGGTCTTGTTGAAGTCGCCGGCATTGCCGTCGAAGCTGCCGCGAATGCCCTCGGGCATGTGCAGCTCGTTGACCGCCTGCTGGATGTTGGTGGTTGCGACCTCCAGCGGCACGTCCGGCAGCAGGTTGAACGACACCGTGGTCGAGGGGAAGCCGCCGGAGTGGTAGACCGCGAGCGCCGACAGACCACGCTGGTAGTGCACGAGCGCCGACAGCGGCACCTGCACGTCATTGGCACCGGCGACATAGATGCGCTCGAGGTTCGACGGGTCGCTCTGGAATTTCGGATCGATCTCCAGCACCACCACGTACTGGTTGCGCTGGGTGTAGATGTACGAGATCTGCCGCTGCGAGAACGCGTTGTTGAGCGCGTTGTCGATGTCCTGCACGCGGACGCCGAGGCTCGAGGCCATCTTGCGGTCGATCACGAGGTTGAGCTGCAAGCCGCCGGGGTCGCGGTCGGCGGAGACATCGGTGATGCCCTCCACCGTCTCCATGCGCTTGGCGACGAGCGGTGCCCATTTCTGCAACAGATCGAGATCGGTCGAGGCGAGCGTGTACTGATAGTCGGAATCGCTCTGCCGGCCGCCGGTACGGATGTCCTGAGCAGCGAACATGAACAGGCGGATGCCCGGCACCATGAACAGGTTGCGGCGCAGCCGGTCGATCACCTGCGCGGTCGACAGGCCTCCCCGCTGCTCCGGCGGCTTCAGGCTGATGAACATGGTGCCGCGGTTGGAGGTGGCGCCGCCCGGGCCACCGCCGGAGCCGACCGACGAGCCGATGCCGGCGACCGCGGGATCGGCCATCACGATGTCGGCGAGCCGCTGCTGCAGCTGGAGCATCGACTGGAACGAGATATCCGCCGACGCCCGCGTTGAGCCGATCACGAAGCCGCTGTCGTCGGTCGGGAAATAGGCCTTCGGCGTCTTGTAGTAGAGCACCACTGTCAGCGAGACCGTGGCGGCGAACACCGCCATCGTCAGCCAAGGATATCCGAGCACGCTCCGCAGCGTCCAGGCGTAGAACGCCACGACCCGCGACAGCGTGCCCTCAATGACGCGATCGTACCAGGTGGCGCGGTCCGAGGTCGCCTCCTTGATGTAGTGCGCGCAGATCATCGGCGTGATCGTCACTGACACCAGGGTCGACACGATGATGGCGAACGTCAGGGTCAGCGAGAACTCGCGCAGCAGCCGGCCGACGATCCCGTCCATGAAGATCAGCGGCGTGAACGCCGCGATCAGCGACAGGGAGATCGACAGCACCGTGAAGCCGATCTGCTTGGCGCCCTCGACCGCGGCCGGATATGGCGCCATGCCCTGCTCGAGATTGCGGTACATGTTCTCGATCATCACGATGGCGTCGTCGACCACGAAGCCGACCGAGATCGCGAGCGCCATCAGCGACAGATTGTCGATCGAGAAGCCGGCGAGCCACATCCCGGCGCAGGTGCCGGCCAGCGCCAGCGGCACCGAGACGCCGGCGGCGATCGTCGGTACGATCCTGCGCAGGAACACGAACACCACGACCATCACGAGCATGGCGGTCGCGAGCAGCGTGAACTGCATATCCTCGACGCTGGCGCGGATCGTTCCGGTACGATCGACCAGGGTCGAGATCTCGACTCCGGCCGGGATCCACTGCCTCAGTTCCGGCAACATTCTGCGAACGCCGTCGACGGTGTCGATGACGTTGGCGTCGCCCTGCTTGGTGATCTGGATCAGCACCGCCGGCTGCTTGTTGAACCAGGCAATCGAGCGCGAGTTGCGCACGGAATCTTCGACCTCGGCAACATCCGAGAGGCGAACGAAATTGCCGTTCGAGCTCTTGATGACGATGTCGCGGAACTCGGCCGCGGTGCGCATCTGCTTGTTGATCGAAAGCGTCTCGCTGAGCCGGTCGCCATTGAAGATGCCGACCGGGCCGAGCGGATTGGCATTGATGATCGCAAGCCGGACGTCGTCGGTCGCGATCCCGGCGTTCGCCAGCGACACCGGATTGAGCGCGATGCGCACCGCCGGCTGGTCGGCGCCGCTGACCGTCACCTCGCCCACTCCCGGCACCTGCGAGATGCGCTGCGCCAGCACGGTGTCGGCGACATCGTACATCGCGCTGGTCGAGATCGTCTTCGAGGTCAGCGCCAGCACGAACACCGGTGCTGCGGCCGGATTGGCCTTGCGGAACTTGGGCAGCGATGGCAGGTCGCTCGGCAGGTCGGCGAGCGAGGCATTGATCGCGGCCTGCACGTCGCGCGCGGCGCGGTCGATGTTACGGCCAATCGAGAACTGCACCTGGATGCTGGTGGTGCCGAGCGAGCTCGTCGAGGTGATCTGGTCGACGCCCGAAATGGTACCGAGCTTGCGCTCCAGCGGCGCCGCGACGGTCGCGGCCATCACCGACGGATCGGCGCCGGGCCGCGACGCCGACACCCGGATGGTCGGGAAGTCGACATTCGGAACCGACGACACCGGCAGAAACTCGTAGGCGACGATCCCGACCAGGAACAGCCCGATCGCCAGCAAGGTGGTGCCCACCGGCCGACGGATGAAGGGCTCGGAGATCGAGATCACTGCATACCCTCGGTGGCGCCCGCGATCGGTGGGCCGCTCGGGCCTGCCTCCGGCACGGCGCGCTCAATCCGGCGGTTGAGCCGGTCGAGCGCGAGATAGATCACCGGCGTGGTGTAGAGCGTCAGCAGCTGGCTCAGCAGCAGGCCGCCGATGATCGAGATGCCGAGCGGGAAACGCAACTCGGCGCCGGTGCCGCTTTCGATCGCGAGCGGCAGCGCGCCGAACAGCGCCGCTAGCGTCGTCATCATGATCGGCCGAAACCGCAACAGGCAGGCCTGCACGATGGCGTCATAGGACGACATGCCCTGGTGCCGCTCGGCCTCCAGCGCGAAGTCGATCATCATGATCGCGTTCTTCTTGACGATGCCCATCAAGAGGATGATGCCGATCAGGCCGATCACCGAGAGGTCCTGCCCGCACAGCATCAAGGCCAGGATGGCGCCGACGCCGGCCGACGGCAGCGTCGACAGGATCGTGATCGGGTGGATGTAGCTCTCGTAGAGCACGCCGAGCACGATATAGATCGTGATGATCGCCGCCAGGATCAGCCACGGCTGTCCGGCCAGCGAGCGCGCGAATTCGGCGGCGTCGCCGGAATAGATCCCGACGATGCTGCCGGGCATTCCGATCCGGGTCTCGATCGCTTTCACCGCCTCGACCGCGTCGCCCAGCGCCTCGCCCGGCGCCAGGTTGAAGCTGAGCGAGACCGACGGGAATTGCGCCTGGTGCGAGATTGCGAGCGGCGCCGTGGTGCGGACCAGCGTCGCCACCGCGGACAGCGGCACCTGCGCGCCGTTCGCGCCCGGCAGATAGAGCTTGTCGAGGATCGAGGGATCGCGCTGGTACATCGGCAGCGCCTCGAGCACCACGCGGTACTGGTTGGCCTGGCCGTAGATCGTCGAGATCTGCCGCTGCGCGAAGGCGTCGTTCAGTGTGTCGGTGACGCCCTGCAGGCTGACGCCGAGCTGGCCGGCGCGCTGCCGATTGATGTCGAGCGCCGCGCGCAGGCCGCCATCCTGCGCTTCCGACGAAACATCGCGGAAGATCGGGTCGCGCCGCATCTCGGCGACCAGCTTCTGCGACCATTGCGAGACCTCGGCGGCATCGGTCGCGGTCAGCGTGTACTGGTATTGCGAGCGGCTCGACTGGGTCGAGATCTGCACGTCCTGCACCGGCTGGAAGTAGACGGTCATGCCGGGGACCGTCGCGATCTTCTGCTTCAGCCGCTCGATCACCTTGACGACACCGTCGCGCCGCTGGTCGAGCGGCTTCAGCGTCATCACCAGGCGGCCGACATTGGTGGTCGGATTGACCGAGCCAGCGCCGATCACCGAGACCACGCCGACCACGTCGGGGTCGGCCTTGATGAGGTCGGAGACCTCGCTTTGGCGGCGCTGCATCTCGGCAAACGAGACGTCGGGGCCGGCCTCGGTCACCGCCGTGATTGAGGACGTGTCCTGCAGCGGCAGGAAGCCCTTCGGCGCCAGCACATACATGACGAGCGTCAGCGCGATGGTCGCGAACGTCACCAGCAGCGTCGCGCGCTGGCGCCGCAGCACCCAGAGCAGCGTGCGATGATAGACCTCTACCATGCGGTCGATGAAGCGGCTGACCGCGGCAAGGCCCGGGACCGCCATCTCCTCATGGATGTTCTTGAGCAGCCGAGAGCACATCATCGGCGTCAGGGTCAGGGAGACGATCGCCGAGGTCACGACCGCGATCGTCAAGGTCAGCGCGAATTCGCGGAACATGCGGCCGACCAGCCCTGACATGAACAGCAGCGGAATGAACACCGCGATCAGCGACACCGTCAGCGAGATCACGGTGAAGCCGATTTCGCTGGCGCCCTTCAGCGAAGCCTCCATGACAGTCTCGCCGCCCTCCATGTGGCGGACGATGTTCTCGATCATCACGATGGCGTCGTCGACCACGAAGCCGGTTCCGATGGTCAGCGCCATCAGCGACAGATTATCGAGGCTGAAGCCCGCGAAATACATGACGCCGAAGCTCGTGATCAGCGACAGCGGCAGGGCGACGCCGGCGATCAGGGTCGCGCGCAGCGACCGCAGGAACAGCAGCACCACCAGCGTCACCAGTACGACACTCAGGATCAGCGTGAACTGCACGTCGTGGACCGAGGCGCGGATCGTCACGGTGCGGTCGGAGACAATGGTCAGCTTGACGCCGGCCGGGACGGCCCGCTGCAGCCGCGGGATTTCGCCGCGGATCTGCTGGACGACGTCGATGACGTTGGCGCCGGGCTGGCGCTGGATGTCGATGATGACGGCCGGCGTGCCCTGGTACCAGCCGCCGGTGCGGTCGTTCTCGAGCCCGTCGACGATCTGCGCAACGTCGCCGATCGTGACCGGCGAGCCGTTGCGATAGGCGATGATGATCGGCCGGTAGGCGTCGGCGGCGGCGATCTGGTCGTTGGCGGCGATGGTGTAGGATTGCTGGGCACCGTCGAGCGAGCCCTTCGGCCCCGACACGTTGGCGCCGGCGATCGCGTTGCGCAGATCCTCCATCGCGATGCCATAGGCCGCAAGCCGTGCCAGGTCGGCCTGCACGCGCACCGCGGGCTTCAATCCGCCGAGGATCGAGACCCGGCCGACGCCCGAAATCTGGCTCAGCCGTTGGCCGAGGATGGTGTCGGCGAGATCGCTCATCGCCCGCAGCGAGATCGTGTCCGAGGTCAGCGCCAGGGTCATGACCGGCGCGTCGGCCGGGTTCACCTTGGCGTAGACAGGCGGGTACGGCAGCGTCTTCGGCAGGATGCCGGCGGCGGCATTGATCGCGGCCTGAACGTCCTGGGTGGCGCCGTCGATGTCGCGGTTGAGGTCGAACTGCAGCGAGATCTGGCTGACGCCGAACGAGCTGGTCGAGTTCATCGACGACAGCGACGGGATCTGGCCGAGCTGCCGCTCCAACGGCGCCGTGATCAGCGAGGCCACCACATCGGGGCTCGCGCCCGGCAGTTGCGTCGACACCTGCACGGTCGGGAAGTCGACCTGCGGCAGCGCCGAGACCGGCAACGCCCAATAGCCCAGCGCGCCGCCGATCATCAGGGCGATGCCGAGCAGCGAGGTGGCGATCGGCCGGCGGATGAACGGTTCGGAGACGCTCATGGTTGCGTGCTCGCTGTTGGGTCGGACATTACGAGGTCAGGATGTCGGTCATGGCTGCGCCTTCGGCGCGCTGCCCGACGCTTCGCCCCCTGCCGCCGGCGCGGGCGCCGGTCCGGTCTGCCCTTTCTGATCGCCATCGCTGTGCCCGTGCCGGCCGCGATGCTCGCCGCCCTGCCCGTCCTGCTTGGCGTCCTTGCTCTGATCCTTGGTCTGGCCGTCGCCTTGCGCTCCGCGCTTGCCGTCCGGCGTGCGGCTGCGTTTGCGCGGCGCAAGATCGGCCGCCGGCGGCCCGTCGTCCTTGCCGACCACGACCTTGGAGCCATCGGCGAGATTGGCAAAGCCGGTCGTCACGACCCGGTCCGACGTGGTCAGGCCGCTCGCGATGACGGCTTCATGCTCGTTCTGCTGCGTGACCGTGACCGGCTTGGCGGTGACGGTATTGTCCGCGCCGATCACATAGCTGAAGGTCCCGGCCGGACCGCGCTGCACGGCCGAGGTCGGTACCACGATCGCCTGCGGCAAGGTCTCGACCTTGAGGCGCACATTGACGAACTGGCCGGGCCAGAGCTGATAGCTGACATTCGGGAGTTCGGCCTTCAGCTTCAGCGTGCCGGTGGTCGGATCGACCTGGTTGTCGATGCCCGTGAGCTTGCCGGTATCGATCACGGTGACGCCGTCATTGCCGAACACATCGACCGCGAGCTGGCCCTTTGCGGCCGCGGCGTTGACCCGCATGATCTGCTGCTGCGGCAGGCTGAACCACACCGCGATCGGCTGCAGCTGGGTCAGGATCACGAGCCCGGTGGTGTCGGAGGCGTGGATGATGTTGCCCTGGTCCACCTGACGCAGGCCGGCGCGGCCGGAGATCGGTGCGACGATCTTGGTGTAGCCCAGCGTGGCGTGTGCATTGTCGACCTGGGCCTGATCGGCCTTGATGATGGCTTCCTGCTGCGCGACCAGCGCACGCTGCGTATCGGCCTGCTGCTTGGAGCCCGCGTTGGTCGCGGCGAGCTGCTCATAGCGAGCGAGGTCGATCTTCTGATTGGCGAGCAGCGCTTCGTCCTTGGCCTTCGTGGCCACCGCCTGGTCGTATTGCGCCTGATAGATCGCGGAATCGATCTCACCTAGCACGTCGTCCTTCTTGACGTCCTGGCCCTCGACGAAATTCACCTTGAGCAGCTTGCCGTCGACCTGCGAGCGCACCGTAACGGTGTTGAGCGCTTTCACCGAGCCGACGCCATCGAGATAGACCGGCACGTCCCGCACCTGCGGCGTGGCCGCAAGCACCGGCACCGGAAGATCGGGCCGCGCAGCCGCGCCGCGCCCGCCGCCGCCGCCATTTTGCTTGGGCTGGAAAGCCAGCCAGCCGAGATAGCCGAGCCCGCCGAGGATCACGAGTGTGACGAGCAGCGACACCATGCGTCCAAGCAGGCGCGAGAGGAGGCTCCGCTTGCGCGGCGCAGCGCTTTTCTCGTCGTCCGTCGAGTCGGGCTTAAAGAGCATCGACCGGTCTTTCCATCTTCGGTTCCCAGCCGCCCCCCAAGGCCTGATACAAGCTCACGATCGCCAATAGCCGGGCCAGCTGGGCCTGGGAATAAGCGTCTTCCGCCTGGAACAGGGTCAGCTGCGTGTTTAGCACAGTTACGATGTCGGCGGTGCCGGCCTTGAGTTGTTGCTCGGCCAGGTCGAAGGCGCGTCGCGACGACGACAGCACGTCGCGCTGCAGCTGCAGCCGCCGCGAGGTCTCGCGGATCGCGACCAGCGCGTTGTCGACATCGGTGAACGACTGCACGACCGTCTTGCGATAGGTCTGCAGCAGCTCGTCCTGCTTAGCCTTCGCGTTCTCGAAATTGCCGAGGATCCGGCCGCCGTCGAAGATCGGTTGGGTCATGCCGCCGACCAGGTTGAAGAAGGCGGCATGCGGCTGGAACAGCGAGACCAGCGCCTGGCTCTGGTAGCCGCCCGTCCCGGTCAGCTGGATGCTCGGGAAGAATTGCGCCCGCGCGCTGCCCACATTGGCGGTGGCGGATGCGAGCTGCGCCTCCTGCCGGCGGATATCCGGACGCTGGGTCAGCAGTTCGGACGGCAGCCCCGGCGTGATCCGCGGGACCGCAACGGAGTTGAGCGAGCCGCCGGCGACGCGCACGCTCTCGGGTGGGCGCGACACCAGCACCGCGAGCGCGTTGACGTTCTGGTCGAGCGTCTGCCGCAACGGCGGCACCAGCGCGCGCTGATTCGCGACCACGCTTTCCTGCTGCGCGACATCGAGATCGGAGCCGGTGCCGGCCTTGAAGCGATCCCGGATCGCGTTGAGGATGCGCTCGGCGCTGGCGATGTTGCGCTGTGCGGTGCGCAGCCGGTCCTGGGTCGCAAGTACCGTGAAATAGGCGTTGGCGACGCTGGCGAGCGTGGTCAGTGCCACCACCTCGCGGTCGAATCGGTTGGCGACGGCGGTCTCCTCCGCCGCCTGCGCCGCGTCGCGATTCTGCCCCCAGAAGTCGAGCTGGTAGCTGGCACTGAGCGAGGCGCTGTAGTTCACCACCTCGCGCCCGCCATTGGTGAGGCCGCTGGCGCTGGAGCCGGACGTGCGTGAATAGGTTTCCGACCCGTTGATATTGAGGGTCGGCAGCAGCGCCGCGCCCGCCTGCCGCGCCAGCGCGTCGGCCTGCCGGAAACGCGCCACGGCCGCGGCGATGTCGAGATTGACGGTCTGCGCCTCCTCCATCAGCTGCGTCAGCTCCTTGGAGCGGAAGCCTCGCCACCAGTCGAGTGTCGGAAGCGCGTCGCCCGGCCGGCCAAGGCGCGCGGCCTTGTAGCCCTGTGGCACGTCGAGCGCGGGATCAGGGATGTCCTGGGTCAGGATGCAGCCGGCCGAACCCGCGACGAGGCCGAGCGCGACAATCGATCGTCCCGCGAACCGTCGCATGCGGACGACGAGGCCGAACCGGCCTCCGGGCACCATCACGGACGCGGGCTGGGTCACACCCATTCTCCGCCAAAGCCAGACTTCGCCCGTGGCGTACGAATGACGCGATCGGCAATGGTCTGGGTGACGTGCACGGGGTGAATCTTCCAATGGAACCTGACTGTCCCATCCTATCCTTGGGACGATAGGGCGGACAGCCCTGTCACGATCACGCGACGTCGCATCCACTGCGATTCGCCACCACCCGGACGGACGACTTTTCCCTATTTTTACGGCGTTTCCGCGCACCCGAAGCAGGATCCTGGCGTCCGGATTCTAACAAAGATTTCATGGGGATTTCTCCGCCCTGTTGCACCGAATCCGCAACTTGCCGTCCCCGACCGGCGTCGGGATGATCCAGACGCCGCGATCTGTCGTTACCTCATTGAGAGCTTGCGACAGTGGCGTTCAACCTTCGGGCCCCGACATGACCTACCTCTACGCCTACCTGTCGACACTCATCGTCTTTTTGCTCTGCGACATGGCCTGGCTTGGGACGATGGCGAGCCGATTGTATCGCCCGACACTCGGCGACATCTTGTCGACGGAGGTCAACCTGCCTCCGGCAATCGCCTTCTATCTGATCTACCCGGTCGGGCTCGTGGTGTTCGCGGTGCTCCCGGCCATAAGGTCCGAAAGCCTGGCCCAGGCAGCGCTCAGCGGCGCGCTCTTCGGCTTCTTCAGCTACATGACGTATGATTTGACCAACCAGGCGACTGTGCGGAACTGGACCTTGCAGCTCACGCTGCTCGATATGACCTGGGGAACGCTGCTTGGCGCCATTTCCGCGACGGCGGCTTGCCTCATTACGGCAAGGCTAGCCGCCTGACGTCGGCTTCGGAAATGGAAAGAACGGCCGGGTCCGCGCCTGCACGTCGCGGAATTGCTGGCCGCGCGAGCGCAGCATGTGCTGTTCGAGCGGCGGCACGCCGGACACATGGACCAGGACCCAATACATGCAGGCCGGCGCCAGCAGCGTGATCCAGCCGATCGGATACGAGGCGTCAATCGCGATCAACGGATACGCCAGCCAGCAAAGCCACTCGAAAAAATAGTTCGGATGGCGCGACCACTTCCATAATCCCGCCTCGCAAATCCGATGTCGATTGGCGAGATCCGAGCGGAATTTGCTGAGCTGAGCGTCGGACAATGCTTCCCCGATCAGGCCGGTCAGCAGCAGCACCGCGCCGAGCAAGTCCGCAAGTCCGAGTGCGGGTCGCGGATTATGCGCAGCGAGCGCAACGGAGATCGCCAGGATGAGCCCAACCGCCGCCTGGGCCTGGAGTTGCAGGAACATCCGGCGGTCGGCCGCGTCGCCCCATTGATCGATCAGGTCGCGATAGCGCGGATCATCGCCGGCTTTAAAGGCCCGCCACATAAGATGACTTCCGAGCCGCAGCGACCAGATCGCGACCAGCAGCGCGACCACGATCTGCCGCGCGGTCGGCACGCCACCTTCACGGACCGGGACGAGGCTGGCCACACAAGCAACCAAGCCGGTGCCGAATGTCCAGCAGACATCGATCCATCCGGTAGCCCCGGTCCGTCGCTGGATCTGCCAGGCGGCGGCCATGATCGCAGACAGCGCAAGAGCCATGATTGCGAGTTGAGATATCAGCTGGAGCAGGCTCACGAAGCATCTCCCAGCAGCGGCCATCACATGCGGATCAACGGCTGCAACAAACGGCCGATCATTCCGTTGAGCTTCAAACCTCCCTGCATTGCGACCAGGCAAATGCAGTCCTCCGTCGAGTTGATCCTGACGTCATGATCCACCGACCCGTCACCAAAGTCGAAATCTCCGGGCCCGAAATGGCCGCCGGCGTGAACGAAGCTTCCTGACAGCACGCAGGTCATTTCAAACCCGGTGTGGGTATGTTCGATCATCCTCGTTCCCGGGCTGGATTTCAGGAGAAAGACGCGGGTCGCACTCGGCTCGGGCAGCCGGATCGGCCGCAAATGCACCTTCGGTGCGATCCACCTCCACGGACTATCGGGATAGCCGCCCAGAAAGTCAGGCAAACCCGGTACGTCGCGGAATGCCTGCCCCCGGCGCCGCTCCGGGATGGAGGTCCGCGAGGTCTCGTCCAGCCTGCGCTCCATCGCCTCGAGCGCTCCGTCCGACATCGCGGTCGGCGGCAATCCAGTCAGCATCGCGCCGCCGACATGCTCCATTGCGCGTACCACTGCACGGCACTTCGCACAGCCGACCAGATGTGTGGCAACGCCAATATGCTGGCCAAGGTCGACCGTGCCGGCTGCGAACATCGCCAACAGCTCGTCCGGGGGATGATGATGGACGGTCATGAGAAATCATCCAGCAAGCTGCGCAGCCGGGCCATCGCCAGCCGCAAGCGCGATTTGACGGTGCCGAGCGGGATATCGAGCGCCCTTGCGATCTCCGCATGGGCGGTTTCGTGAAAGAAAGATAGCTCGATCACCCGCATCTGCTCATCCGGTAGCGCAGACAGCGCATCGCGGACCCGCGCCTCGATTTCAGATGCTGCGACCCCGGCGTCGGGCAACGGCCCCTCATCGCGCTGAAACTCGAGTTCCGTCTCGGACGTATCGCTCGTTGGGGTTCGTTTCTGACGACGGAGCGCGTCGATGCGCAAGTTTCGCGCGATCGTAAAGATCCAGGCTGCGGCACCCGCGCTGCCGGGATCGAACAGGCCGGCCTTCGACCACACGGCGAACAAGGCCTCCTGCGCCAGTTCGTCGGCAAGCTGTTCGCTTGCACCGGAGCGCTGCATGAACGTCTTGATGCGCGGCGCAAAATGCCGAAACAACGCCGCGAAGGCCTCACGATCCCTGCGGACAGCAACGGCTTCGATCAGCCGGGCCCATCTGGCGGCATCCGACATCTCATTGTCGGGAGTTTCACTCTGCATGCCGCGCGGGCACTCCCTATCACTGACGGCGCTGCGACCGCAGTACCGGATCGCGCCGGGCCTGACCAGACCGATGACCCCGGAAACATGTCGAGCGGCGGCTTGCATGCATCAGGAACGCCACCCGGCCGCGGTTGGATCACTGCCGGTGATCCAACCGGCAATATCCGTCGTTTCGTTCCATGACGCCGACCGCGCAATCGGCCGGCCCATCGTGCCGCTGAGGGATTGTAGTTGAGCAGCGACGGCAGATTGAACATAGCCGTAGTCGGAACCGGCATTTCCGGCCTCTCGGCCGCTTGGCTGCTCAGCCAGCGGCACGACGTGACGGTCTACGAGAAGTCCGATCGGATCGGCGGGCACTCCAACACCGTGATGGCCTCCATCGGTCACGAGCGCGTTGCCGTTGATACCGGCTTCATCGTGTTCAACCGGCGCACCTACCCTAATCTCGCTGCGCTGTTCCGGCATCTCGACGTCGCCACGCAAGCGTCGGAGATGTCGCTGTCAGTCTCGCTCGATCGAGGCAATCTGGAATATTCCGGGACCGGCCTCTCGGGGCTGCTGGCGCAGCCCGGCAACCTCCTGCGCCCGCGCTTCTGGTCGATGCTGCGCGACCTCGTCCGGTTCTACGATCGCGCGACACGCGACGCCGCCCGGCTCAGCGACGAGACGATCAGCCTCGGCGATTATCTCGTGCAAGGTGGTTATGGCTCAGCGTTCCGCGACGACCATCTGCTGCCGATGGCAAGCGCCATCTGGTCGGCGCCTCCGGATGAAATTCTCGCCTTTCCTGCGGCAACGTTCATTCGCTTCCACCACAATCACGGGCTGCTCCAATTGACGCAGCGGCCGCCATGGGAAACCGTGATCGGCGGCAGCCAGGTCTATGTGCAGCGGCTGGTCCAGCCGTTCGCGGACCGGATCAGGCTCGACTGCGGCGTGGTCGGGATACGCCGATCGTCCGGCCGCGTCATGGTCACGGATGTCCACGGCGAAACACAGCCATACGACCACGTCGTGCTGGCAACGCACGCAAATCAGGCATTGTCGGCGATCGACGACCCGACGCCCGATGAGGCCGAACTGCTCGGCGCGTTCCGCTATAGCCGCAATCTGGCCGTGCTCCACTCCGATCCCGGATTCATGCCCCGGCGCAGGCCGGCCTGGTCGAGCTGGAATTATGTCGGCTCGCGCGACAAGGCTGCCACGCCGGTCGGCGTCACCTATTGGATGAACCGGCTCCAGCGCATTCCCCAGCATTTGCCGCTCTTCGTCACGCTCAATCCGGCGCATCCGCCACACAGCGACACGCTGCATCACACGGAGGTGTACGAGCATCCGATCTTCGATGCCGCCGCGATCGCCGCACAGCGCCGGCTATGGTCGCTGCAAGGCCGGAAGAACACCTGGTTCTGCGGCGCGCATTTTGGTGCCGGCTTCCACGAAGACGGGCTGCAATCCGGGCTTGCGGTCGCCGAGCAGCTGGGAGGCGTGCGGCGGCCATGGACCGTATCAGACGAATCCGGACGCATTGCACTCGCCGCAAGCGCGAGGACGTTGCCCGAACCGGAGCTGCAACCATGACGCTGAGCTCCTGCCTCTATCGCGGCAGCGTCATGCATCGGCGGCTGCGGCCCACCGCGCATCGCTTCCGCTATCGTGCGTTCTGGCTGCTGCTCGATCTCGACGAGATGCCCCTGCTCGCTTCCCGTTTGCGGTTGTTCTCCCGCAACAGATTCAACCTGTTTGCACTTCACGATGCCGATCACGGCGACGGCAGCGCGACGCCACTGCGCCTGCAGGCCGAACGTTGCCTGATGCATGCAGGAATCGACATCGCCGGAGGACCGATCCGGCTCTTCTGCATGCCTCGAACCCTCGGCTACAGCTTCAATCCGCTCAGCCTCTATTTCTGCCACCGGCACGACGGCCAGCTCGCCGCGGTGATCTATCAGGTTCACAACACGTTCGGCGAACGCCACGCCTATGTGGCCTCGGTCGCGGCCGGTGCGGTCACCATCCGGCATGACTGCGACAAGGCCTTCTACGTGTCTCCCTTCCTCAACATGGACATGTCCTATCATTTCCGGCTGAACCAACCGGACGAGCATTTTGCGCTCGGGATCAGTGCAAGCGCGGGCGGAGAAGCCGTGCTCGGCGCGTGCCTGACGGCATCACGCCACGAGCTCAGCGATCAAGCGCTGTTGTCCAGTTTCGTCGCCATTCCCCTGGTTACGATCAAGGTGATCCTTGCGATTCATTGGGAAGCGTTGCGGCTCTGGTTGAAGGGCTTGCGGTTACGCGGCCGCCCGCAACGCTCGTCTCACACGATCACGACCGTGCCCCCATCGCCCCAGCATCGGATTGACTCGCATGCACTCTGACCACCCGCAGACCGTCCCCTGCCCGCATCCTGTCGAATGGCCGCCGGTGCTGCGGGCGACTGTCGGGACGCTGCTGCGGCGGCTGTTTCGCCGTATCGATTGCGGCGAAATCCTGCTCCAGACGCCGAGTGGGCGCGGCGTCGTGATCTCCGGGATGCGCGGCGAAGAGCAGGCGCATATCAGGATCCATGATTGGAAATGCTTGCTGCGGCTGCTGATCGGCGGTGATCTCGGTTTTGCCGAAGGCTTCCTTGCCGGTGAATGGTCGACGCCCGACATCTACTCGTTCCTGAGCGCGGCTGCACCGCGTTCGGCACACGCCCCCTCGTTCGAACGACTGAAGCCGCCGCAGCCTCTGAACTGGCTTCGTCACGCCCTGCTCAATCGCAATACCAGGCGCGGCAGCCGGCGCAACATTCGCGCCCATTACGATCTCGGCAATGATTTCTACCGCCTCTGGCTCGATCCGAGCATGACCTATTCATCGGCGATCTACACCTCGCCAAACCAGACGCTCGCGCAAGCTCAGCAGAACAAGCTCGATCGGGTCGCCGAGCTGCTCGATCTCAGCGGCGGCGAGAGGGTTCTCGAGATCGGCTGCGGCTGGGGCGCGCTGGCACAGCATCTTGTCGAACGGAATGTCTGTCACCTCACCGGCCTGACACTGTCGACCGAACAGCTTGGCTACGCTTGCGAGCAACTGGCCCAGCAGGGTCTTACTGAAAGGGCAAATCTGCGGCTTGAGGACTATCGCGACACCAAGGGCACCTATGACCGTGTCGTCTCGATCGAGATGCTGGAGGCGGTCGGCGAGGCGTACTGGCCGCTGTTTTTCGACAATCTGCGGCAACGGCTCGATATCGGCGGCATCGCGGTGCTGCAGGTGATCACGATCGACGAACGACGCTTCGAGAGCTATCGCAGGCGGCCGGAATTCATCCAGCGATACGTATTTCCGGGCGGAATGTTGCCGACCGTCGAGATCGTCGAACGACTGGTCGACAATTCCGGACTTCGGCTGGTTTCGACCGAGTTCTTCGCTGCCAGCTATGCGCGCACGCTGGCCGATTGGCGCGACCGGTTCGTCGACGCGTGGCCATCGATCGAAGCCCTCGGCTTCGATATCCGCTTCAAGCGGTTGTGGGAGTATTATCTGGCCTATTGCAGGCTCGGCTTCGAAATCGGCGCTCTCAATGTGGGGCTGTACAAGATCGAGCGACCGTCTTGAACGACCCCTGTCGCGCGAATCTGACGCAGCGCGCCGATTTGCAGCAAGATTTGGCCGGATCGCAGCGCATTTTCAAAACGATCTTTCCGGCTGTGCCATCCCCGCACGGCCAACTGGTTAACGCAGACCGCCACGCGAAATTCGCCGCACTGCAAAAGCCTTCCCCTTTTGCCATCGGCACACTAGTTTCCGGCCAGAGCAAAACACGGACCGGCAAAAGATTACCCCGACATGGCATTCAACAAAGACGTCATTGAAGCGATCGGCAACACCCCCCTCATCAAGCTGAAACACGCATCCGAACTGACCGGCTGCACCATTCTCGGCAAGGCCGAATTCATGAATCCTGGCCAGTCGGTGAAGGATCGCGCCGGCAAGGGGATGATCCTGGAGGCCGAAAAGCGCGGCGACCTCAAGCCCGGCGGGCTCGTGGTCGAATCGACCGCCGGCAATACCGGCATCGGACTTGCAGTCGTGGCGAGTGCGCGGGGCTATCGTACCCTGATCGTCATTCCGGAGACGCAGAGCCAGGAAAAGAAAGACATGCTGCGGCTGTGCGGGGCCGAGCTCGTCGAGGCGCCGGCACTGCCCTACTCCAATCCGAACAACTATCAGCATCTCGGCAGGCGTCTCGCCGAGCAGCTGCGCAAGACCGAGCCGAACGGCGTGCTGTTCGCCGACCAGTGGAACAACCTCGACAATCCCAAGGCGCACTACGACTCGACCGGACCGGAGATCTGGCAGCAGACCAACGGCAAGGTGGATGGCTTCATCTGCTCGGTCGGCACCGGCGGCACGCTCGCCGGCATCAGCCGCTATTTGAAGGAAAAGAACAAGGACATCGTCACCGCTTGCGCCGATCCGCACGGTTTCGCGATGTACGAGCTGTTCAAGAACGGCCAGGTCAAATCGACGCCGGGCGACTCGATCACCGAAGGCATCGGCCTCGGACGCAAGACACCGGTAATCGAGACCGCGAACGTCGACGATGCGTTCCTGGTCTCCGACGAGGAAGCCGTGACCATCATCTATGAGCTGCTGGAGCACGAAGGCCTGTGTCTCGGCGGTTCGACCGGCGTCAACATCGCGGGTGCGATCCAGCTCGCCAGGCAGCTCGGCCCCGGCAAGACCATCGTCACCATTCTCTGCGATTCCGGCAACCGCTATCAGTCCAAGCTGTTCAACCCGGCCTTCATGCGTTCG
This sequence comes from Bradyrhizobium sp., assembly GCA_036383375.1. Lineage (GTDB taxonomy): Bacteria > Pseudomonadota > Alphaproteobacteria > Rhizobiales > Xanthobacteraceae > Bradyrhizobium. The sequence goes on from DASVOL010001006.1 coordinate 27,667, forward strand.
AAGAATCTGCCGGTCCCGGAATGGCTGGAAAAGCGGAGCAAGATCGAGCTGCCGTTCGTTTGACGGGCATCGTCATTCCGGGGCGGTCCGCAGGGCCGAACCCTCAGGCGCGCAATTGCGCACCGAGAATCTCGAGATTCCGGGTTCGATGCTTCGCATCGCCCCGGAATGAGGACAAACGTCACCGCAAGATCTGGCTCAGGAACAGCTTCGACCGCGCATGCTGCGGGTTGGCGAAGAATTCCTGCGGCGTGTTCGACTCGATGATCTGACCGGCGTCCATGAACACGACGCGGTTGGCGACCTCGCGGGCAAAGCCCATTTCGTGGGTCACGACCAGCATGGTCATTCCCTCTTTCGCGAGATCGACCATGGTGTCGAGCACCTCCTTGACCATCTCCGGGTCGAGCGCCGAGGTCGGCTCGTCGAACAGCATCACCTTCGGGTTCATCGTCAGCGCGCGGGCGATCGCGACGCGTTGCTGCTGACCGCCCGACATCTGGCCGGGAAACTTGTTGGCCTGATGCGGGATCTTGACCCGCTCGAGGAACTTCATCGCCGCTGCCTCGGCATCCTTCTTCGGGATGTTGCGCACCCAGATCGGCGCCAGCGTGCAATTGTCGAGCACGGTGAGATGCGGGAACAGGTTGAAGCTCTGGAACACCATGCCGACCTCGCGCCGCACCTCGTCGACCCGGCGCAGGTTCGGGCCGAGCTCGATGCCGTCGACCACGATCTCGCCCTCCTGGAATTCCTCCAGCGCGTTGATGCAGCGGATCAGGGTCGACTTGCCCGAGCCGGACGGGCCGCAGATCACGATGCGCTCGCCCTTGCCGACCTCAAGGTTGATGTCGCGCAACACGTGGAAGTCGCCGTACCATTTATTGAGCGTGGAAATGTTGACGATCGGAGTTGTGGACATGGTGACCTTGTTCAGTGGCGGCGGTGAGCGTTGAGCCGATGCTCGACAAACAGCGAGTAGCGCGACATTCCAAAGCAGAACACGAAATAGATCATTCCTGCAAAGGCGAAGCCGGTAAAGGCCGTGGTCGGCGTCGACCAGTTCGGGTCGGAGAACGATGCCCGCAGCGAACCCAATAGATCGAATAGCGCCACGATCGACACCAGCGAGGTATCCTTGAACAGCGAGATGAAGCTGTTGACGATGCCGGGAATGACGTAGCGCAGTGCCTGCGGCAGCACGATCAGCGACGTCGTCTTCCACCAGGACAGGCCGAGTGCCGATGCGGCCTCCGCCTGCCCGCGCGCCACCGCAGCCAGCCCGCCCCGGATCACCTCCGCCATATAGGCGCCGGTAAAGATCGCCACGCCGATCAGGGCGCGCAACAGGCCGTCGACTGCGAAATTGCCCGGCACGAACAGCGGCAGCATGTAGGTCGCGAAGAACAGCACCGTGATCAGCGGCACGCCGCGCCAGAACTCGATGAAGGCAATCGAGAAGATCCGGATCAGCGGGATGCTCGAGCGGCGGCCGAGCGCGAGCGCAATCCCGATCGGCATCGAGGCAACGATGCCGGTGATCGCGATCACCAGCGTCACCAGGAGGCCGCCCCACAGTCGCGTGTCGACGATGGCAAAGCCCCCGTGATCGAGCCCCATCAGCTTGATGCCGATGGCGATCCCGGCAAACGTTAGCAGGCTGCCGATCAGCGCCCTGCCGCCGGTCCGCATGCCGCCTCCGAGCACGAATAGCACGGCGGAGACGATCACGGCAGTGACCAGGAAATCGCCCCAGACCGGCAGCGACGAGAGTTGCAACTGGTCGCGCAGCCAGGTCAGCGGGAAGATCAGCCAATGGATCAGAAGGCCGACCAGGACGAGCAGCTTGCCCAGCACCCACGGCAGCGGTGCGATCGCCGAACTCTTGCTGAGATTGACCAGGAGATCGCCGGCGCCGCCAATGCTCTGCTCGAACAGCTGCAGCAGGCCGGCGGTCCAGCTCACGCCGAAGCCGGCGATGCCGCCGCCATGCAACAGGAAGAACGCCACCACTGGAAACGCGAAGAAGAACAGACCGGAGTTGATGCCCTTGGCCGGCAGGCGCGGCATCAGCAGCGGCAGCAACAGCGCAGCGCCAAGCCCATAGGTCAGATTGACCCGCCAGCGCTGGGCCTCCGGGTAGAAGCCATAGACCAGTTGCGTCAGCTTGGCCTGGATATAGGGCCAGCAGGCGCCGACCTCGTGCCCCGCCTTTTCAATGAGGCAAGCGGTGCGCTCCTTGCCGGTCCAGACCGCGTCGACCAGCAGGAACTTGACCGTCGGGACAACGATGTACCAGGCGAGCAGCAGCCCGAGGATCGTGAGCAGGACGTTGCCCGGCGAATTCAGCAGCCGCGTGCGCACGAAGCCGATGAAACCGGTGGTCTTGGCCGGCGCCGCGCGCTCGGCGACCAGATCCTGCCGGACAAAGGACGAGGCGGACAGATCGGTCATGCCGCCATGCTCCGGTTGATGCGCCAGCCATAGACGCTCATCAGCGCGCTCGTCGTCAGCGACAGCAGCAGGTAGACGCCCATCGTCATGGCGATGATCTCGATCGCCTGCCCGGTCTGGCTCACCGCGGTGCCGGCGAACACCGAGACCAGATCCGGATAACCGATCGCCACCGCCAGCGACGAATTCTTGGTGAGATTGAGGTACTGGCTGGTCAGCGGCGGCACGATGACCCGCATCGCCTGCGGCACCACAATCAGCCGCAGCGTCGCGGCGCGGCTGAGGCCGAGCGAGGAGCCCGCCTCCATCTGGCCCTTGTGGACCGACATGACGCCGGCGCGGACGATCTCGGCGATGAAGGCCGCCGTGTAGGTCGACAACGCGACCGTCAGCGCAACGAATTCGGGGATGACCCGCGCGCCGCCGGCGAAGTTGAAGCCTTTCAGCTGCGGCAACTCGAACTTCAACGGCCAGCCGAAGATCAGCATCGAGACCAGCGGCAGACCCAGCAGGCAACCCAGCAGATAGGGCCAGATCCGGATCATCTGCCCGCGCTGGAACAGGGCACGCCGCGCGTAGTGCCGCAAGCCCAGCGCCACGACGATGCCAACCGCGAGCGCGACCAGGAACGGATAGAGGCCGGGCTCACTGACCGGCAACGGCACGATCAGGCCGCGATTATTGAGGAAGAACGCACCGAAGATCGAGATGCTCTGCCGCGGCGCCGGCAGCGCCGCGAGCACAGCGAGATACCAGAACAGTATCTGGAACAAGACCGGCAGGTTCCTGACGATCTCGACATAGATGCCGCCGATCCGCGACAGCAGCCAGTTCGGCGACAGCCGGCACAGCGCCACGACGAAGCCGATCACCGTGGCGAAGACGATGCCGATCACTGAGACCAGGATCGTATTCAACAAGCCGACGAAGAACACCCGCCAGTAGGTGTCGGAATTGTTGTAGGCGATCAGGCTCTGATTGACGTCAAAGCCCGCATTGTAATTGAGGAAGCCGAAGCCCGACGCAATGTGCTGGGTCTCCAGGTTCGTCCGCGCATTCGCCACGATCTCATAGGCGATCCAGGCCAGGATCGCGGCGAAGCCAATCTGGGCGGCCAACCCGTTCCAGCCGGTCTTGCCGCCAAGCGCACGCTTCAGCCTGAGGGCAAATTGCAGCGGTGGTTTGCGGGGCGCGATGCTCATCGCGGCAGCCGTTGGCCGGACCGATCAGCGGATCGGCGGCGCGTACTGGATCCCGCCCTTGTTCCAGAGATTGTTGACGCCACGGGCGATGCCGAGCGGCGAGCCGGTGCCGACATTGCGCTCGAAGGTCTCGCCGTAGTTGCCGACCGCCTTGACGATGCGCACCACCCAGTCCTTGGTCAGGCCGAGCTGTTCGCCCAGATTGCCGTCGGTGCCGAGCACCCGCTTCATCTCCGGCTTGTCCGATTTGAGCATCGTGTCGACGTTCTTCTGGGTGATGCCGAGCTCCTCGGCATTGATCATCGCAAACAGCGTCCACTTCACGATGTCGAACCACTGGTCGTCGCCGTGGCGCACCATCGGACCCAGCGGCTCCTTGGAAATGATTTCCGGCAGCACGATGTGATCGGCGGGGTTCGCGAGCTTCAGACGACTGGCATAGAGCCCGGAGGCGTCGTCGGTGAAGACGTCGCAGCGACCGGATTCGTAGGCCTTGACGGCTTCGTCGATGCTGCCGAACGCGATCACCTCGTACTTCATATTGTTGCCCTTGAAGAAGTCGGCGAGGTTCTGCTCCGTCGTGGTGCCGGTCTGCACGCAGACCGAAGCGCTGTTCAGTTCGAGCGCCGAGTTGACCTTCAGCGACTTCTTCACCATGAAGCCCTGCCCGTCATAATAGGTCACGCCGGTGAAATTGGCGCCGAGCGAGGTATCGCGCGACACCGTCCAGGTGGTGTTGCGCGACAGCACGTCGATTTCGCCGGATTGCAGCGCGGTGAAGCGATCCTTGGCCGACAGCGGCACAAACTTGACCTTGGTCGGGTCGTCGAGCACCACGGCGGCAATGGCCCGGCAAACGTCGACGTCGATCCCGGTCCAGTTCCCCTTGTCGTCCGGTGATGAAAAGCCAGGCAGACCCTGGCTGACGCCGCAGGACAGCTGGCCCCGGTCCTTGACCGTCTTGAGGGTTTGCGCCGAGGCGGACTGGACCGACAAGGCAGCGGCAGCGGCAAGGAGGACAGCCAGGGATACGCGTTTCATGGGTAGGCCTTTCAGGGTCGTCCGTTGGACGTTTTGCTTTGTGATCGCCTCGCGTTCACGGGCCATCCCAATGATCCCCTGCAGCAAAAGGTGCTGATCTGACAGTCAGTTTGACGCGCAAACCGGCCAGGCAACGGATCGTAGGTCGCGGCAGGCCCCTCAACGTGCGGCGACTGGTAGTTGCGGCGCATCACATAGCGACTGACGTGCCGGGTCAAGGGGTTGACGCACGTCTTCTACCTCTTGTTAGTAACACCTCCCGGCCCGGCCCTGTCTTCCCGACGCGGTACCGCTGCGGCAAAAAGTCTAAAATCCAACGGCAGCAAACCATGACCTCCTCCGACGGCTCCACGCCTTCCCGCCCGCAAGACGCCGCGACCCGCCTGGTCACAGCCGGCCGCGACACCAAGGCCCAGAAGGGCTTCGTCAATCCGCCGGTGTTCCACGGCTCGACCGTGCTCTATCCGACCGCCGAGGACCTCCACGCCCATCGTGCCGAATTTACCTATGGCCGCCACGGCAGCCCGACCACGCGGGCGCTGCAGGACGTGCTGATGGCGATGGAAGGCCCGCAATGCGCCGGCGTCAGCCTCGCCCCGTCGGGACTGGCCGCGATCAGCACCACGCTGCTCGCCGTGCTGAAGGCCGGCGATCACCTGCTGGTGTGCGACAACGCCTATCGGCCGACCCGCAATTTCTGCGACAACATGTTGAAGCGCTACGGCATCGAGACCAGCTATTTCGATCCGCTGATCGGCGCCGGCATCGAGACGCTGTTCAAGCCGAATACCCGCGCGGTGCTGATTGAAGCCCCCGGCTCGCAATCCTTCGAGATGCCCGATATCCGCGCCATCTCGGCCGTGGCGCATGGCCGCGGCGCGCTCGTGATCGACGACAACACCTGGGCGACGGCGCTCTATCACCGCTCGCTCGAACAGGGCGTCGACATCAACATGCAGGCCGGCACCAAGTATATCGGCGGCCACTCCGACATCATGTTCGGCACCATCGCGGCCAACGCCAAGGCCTGGCCGCTGGTGCAGGAGGCGATCCGCCTGCTCGGCGTCTGCGCCGGCCCGGACGACGTCTATCTCGCGCTACGCGGTGTCCGCACACTGTCGGTGCGGCTGGCGCAGCACCACCGCTCCGGGCTCGAGATCGCGCGCTGGCTTGGCGCGCGGCCTGAGGTCGATCGTGTGCTGCACCCTGGCCTGGAGACCGATCCGGGGCATGCGATCTGGAAGCGCGACTTCACCGGCGCCTCCGGCCTGTTCAGCATCGTGCTGAAGCCGGTGCCGCAAAGTGCGGTCGATGCGATGCTCAACGCTCTCACGCTGTTCGGCATGGGCTTTTCCTGGGGCGGCTTCGAAAGCCTCGCCATCCCGTTCGATTGCAGCGACTATCGCAGCGCGACCAAATGGTCGCCGGGCGGGCCGACGCTGCGGCTGCATATCGGGCTCGAGAATCTCGACGACCTCAAGACCGATCTCGATCGCGGCTTTGCCGCGTTGAAGGCCGCGCTCTGATCCATCGGCGCCGGCTTGCGCGTTAGGCGACATTAACCACGACCGACTGGCCGTGACGCCGCGTTGCGACCTCCACGTCGCACACGTTGCACGCGCGCGATCTCCGGGATTCTGCGGAGATGCGCCGGCGCCCGATAACTTGCCGTTCACCATCCCCACCAATCCCTTAATTGTCCGGACGTTCCATCAAGTTCCCTTATACTTTTGCGGCCGTACTGATGCTCCCGGGAAGGGCTGTCAGTGCCGCAAGGACGTGACTGCCCTGCGTTAAGGGCATTCAGACAATCGCATGAAGACGGCACGCATCGTGGTCCTCGGCATCGCCGGCGTCGCAGGCCTCGCGGCCATGTATCTGGCGAGCATTGGCGATCACAAACCGGCGCCGGTCGCGCCGCCAGTGGTACAGCTGCCGACCGTCGAGGTGCTGGTGGCGAAGTCCGACATCGGGCTCGGTCAGTCGGTCAAGCCTGAAGACGTGCAATGGCAGCGCTGGCCGGCCGAGACCGCAAGCAGCGCGTTCATCCGCCACGACACCAATGCCGACGCCATGAACGACGTCATCGGCTCGATCGCACGCGCTCCCTTCATCATCGGCGAGCCGATCCGCGAGCAGAAACTGGTCAAGGCCAATGGCAGCGGCTTCATGGCCGCGATCCTGCCTTCCGGCATGCGCGCGATCTCCACGGAGATCTCGCCGGAGACCGGCGCCGGCGGCTTCATCCTGCCGAACGACCGTGTCGACGTGATCCTGTCGCGACGCGACAAGAATCCCGACCAACAGCAAGGCAGCCGCGACATCGTCACCACCGAGATCCTGCTGTCCAACGTCCGTGTGCTGGCGATCGACCAGGCGCCGAAAGAGAAGGACGGCAACAACTCCCTCATCGGCAAGACCGTGACCCTCGAGCTCAAACCCGAACAGGCCGAGACGCTCGCGCGGGCCCGGCAGAGCGGCACGCTGGCGCTGGCGCTGCGCAGCATCGCCGACGTCAACGAGAAGACCGACGAGACCACAGACCATGCCCCGAAGCGGGGCGAGAGCATCCGGGTGGTGCGTTTCGGCATCCCGAGCTCTCAGACGACACAGAAGTGATGGGGGCTTCGATATGACAATTGCTGCAAAACAACTGGCGACGCGGGCCACACTGGTCCGCTCGCTGTCATTCTCGGCGGTCACCGCCCTGATGCTGATCCCTGCCCTCGCCAGCGCGACCGATCCCGACAAGAACGCGGACGTCGCGGTGACGAGCAGCATCGCCGCCAAGACGCGCTTCGTCTCGCTCGGCGTCGGCAAGTCGGTGGTGGTCGACCTGCCGCGCGAAGCCAAGGACGTCCTGGTCGCCGATCCCAAGATCGCCAACGCGGTGATCCGCTCGGCCCAGCGCGCCTATATCATCGGCGCGGCGGTCGGCCAGACCAACGTGGTGTTCTTCGACGCCGACGGCAACCAGGTCGCCTCCTACGACATCGCGATCAAGCGCGATCTCAACGGCATGCGTGCTGCGCTGAAGCAGATGCTGCCGGGCGTCCAGATCGAGGGCGTCGGCGAAAGCGTGGTGCTGACCGGTACGGTGGCAAGCCCGGTCGAGGCCCAGCAGGCCGGTGACATCGCCGCCAAACTGGTTGGCGGCCCCGAAAAGGTCGTCAACTCCATCGTGGTGCGTGGCCGCGACCAGGTGATGCTGAAGGTCACCGTCGCCGAAGTGCGCCGCGACGTCGTCAAGCAGCTCGGCGTCGATCTCAGTGCCAACATGAATTACGGCACCGCCGCGGTCGTCTTCAACAACACCAACGCCTTCACCGCCAATAACGGACCACTCGCCAGCAACGTGCTGACCGGCGCGGCCCTGAACAAGCTCGGCGTGCCGACCGTTACCGCGACGCTGCGCGCGATGGAGAGCGCGGGCGTGGTGAAGACGCTGGCCGAGCCCAACCTCACGGCGATCTCCGGCGAGTCCGCGACCTTCGTGTCAGGCGGCGAGTTTCCAATTCCGACCGGCGTTACCTGTCAGACCTCGTCGACAGGCACGATCGGCAATTGCGTCCAGACCGTCAGCTTCAAGAAGTTCGGCATCTCGCTCAACTTCACCCCGGTGGTGCTGTCCGAGGGCCGCATCAGCCTGAAGGTGATGACCGAGGTTTCCGAAGTCTCGATGGACAACGCGTTGACCGGCGGCCAGGGCGGCACGACCATTCCCTCGATCAAGACCCGCCGTGCCGACACCACGCTGGAGGTGCCTTCCGGCGGCTCCATCGCGATGGCCGGATTGATCCAAGAGCAGACCAAGCAGGCCATCAACGGAATGCCCGGCGTCGATCAGATCCCGGTGCTCGGACAGCTGTTCCGGAGCCAGGACTTCGTCAACAACGAGACCGAGCTCATGGTCATCGTGACGCCCTATGTGGTGCGCGCGGTTGCGCAGAAGGAATTGTCGCGTCCCGATGACGGGTTTGCCCCGGCTTCCGATGCGCAGTCGGCGCTGCTGGCGCGCGTCAATCGCATCTACGGCGTTGCCGCCCGTGCCGAGCCGATCGGCGCCACGCCGGTCAATTTCGGCTTCATCATCGACTGAGGCGCTGAAGGGTTGGGGGATGCCATGATGACACGCAACACACGAGCCGCTCATGCGAGGACGCTGTCGCTGGCCGGCGCCCTTCTCGCCACCGCGATCGCGCTTGGCGGCTGCAATCTGACCGGCGATAATATTACGACCGGCACGGTACCCGACGACTACCGGCAACGGCATCCGATCGCGGTCACGGAGGGCGAGCAGTCGATCGTCGTGTTCGTGGGCCGCACCCGCGGCAACCTCACCGAAACGCAGCGCGACGACGTCATGGGACTGGCTCGCACCTGGCGCCGCGAAGGCACCGGCGCGATCGCGGTCGACGTCCCCGCCGACACCTCAAATGCACGCTCGGCGCAGGCGGTGTATCAGGAGATCCGCGGCGTGCTGGCGTCGATGGGCGTGCCCGCCCACGCGATCACCCGACGCTCCTATCGCGTCGACGATCCGCGCGCGCTGCCGACCATTCGCCTCAGCTATCCGAAGATGGCCGCGGTCGCCGGGCCTTGCGGCTTGTGGCCGAGCGACCTTGGTCCCTCGATCTACAACCCCAGCTACAACGAGAACAAGCAGTGGGAAAATTTCGGCTGCTCCACGCAGCACAACCTTGCCGCGATGGTCGCCAATCCGTCCGACCTCGTGCAGCCGCGGACCGAAACCGCAGCCTATACGCCCCGTCGGTCGATCGCGTTCCAGAAGTACGGCAAGGGTGAGTCGACCGCGACCTCCTACCCTGAAGCCGATAGAGCCAAGCTGAGCGACGCCGGGAAATGACCGAACAACACGACGAGCCACAGCACGCCAACGACCACATCGCGCCGGCGCCACGGATTTCCGTGCAGGCGTTCTGCGCCAGCGTCGCAACCGCCACGACGGCGCGCGCCGCCGCCGAAGACCGCCGGCTCGCCAAGGCTCACCTCTCCGTCCATATGGGCGGCATCGCCGCCGCCATCGACGCCTATCACAAGGCGCCGACGCCCAACGTCATCATGCTGGAGACCGAGCCGGACATTGATTTGCTCGCCGGTCTCGACGAGCTCGCCACGGTCTGCGATCCCGGCACCCGCGTCGTCGTGCTCGGCACGCCCGGCGAGACTGCACCGTATCGCGAGTTGGTCCGGCGCGGCGTCAACGACTACGTCATCGGCCCGGTCAAGGTGCTCGACGTCGTGCGCTCGATCTGCGGCCTGTTCTCGTCCTCCGAAGCGGTCTCTGTGGGCCGCCTGATCGCGGTCGCAGGCGCCAAGGGCGGTGTCGGCGCCTCGACCATTGCCCACAACGTCGCCTGGACCATCGCGCGCGACCTCGGGCTGGATTCGGTCGTTGTCGATCTCGACCTCGCCTTCGGCACCGCCGGCCTCGACTACAACCAGGATCCGACACAGGGCATCGCCAACGCGGTGTTCGCACCCGAGCGCCCGGACAGTGCCTTCATGGAGCGCCTGCTGGCAAAATGCGGCGATCACCTGAGCCTGCTGGCGGCACCGGCCACGCTCGATCAGGTCTACGATTTCGGCGCCGAAGCCTTCGATGCCATCTTCGATACGATGCGCATGACGACGTCCTGCATCGTGCTTGACGTTCCCCATCAATGGACCGCCTGGACCAAACGCGTGCTGGTCGGCGCGGACGATATCCTGATCGTCGCCGAGCCCGACCTCGCCAACATGCGCAACACCAAGAACATGATGAACCTGTTGCGGACCGCGCGCCCGAACGACCGCCCGCCGCTCTACTGTTTGAACCAGGTCGGCATGTCGAAGCGCCCCGAGATCGAGGTCAAGGACTTCGCCAAGACGATCGAGAGCCAGCCGATTGCGACCATCCCGTTCGATTGCAGGTTGTTCGGTGAGGCCGCCAACAACGGTCAGATGATCGCGGAAGTCTCGGCGCGTCACCGCACCACCAAGACCTTCCTGCAGATTGCGCAGCGCATGACCGGCCGCCCCGATCTCGCCGAGACGCGCGAGTCGATCCTGTCGCCGATTCTCCGGAAGCTGCAGTCGCGCCGGAACGTTGGGCGCCGCGCCGCCGGCTAGCTTCCCAGACTTCGCGTGAGACCGTTCTAGTCGCGGCGGCTGGCCGCGACCGGGATCTTGTCCGCATCGGCGCGGCTCGCGTCCCTGCGCGCCAACAGCCGCTTCAGTACGGCGACATTGGCTGAGCCCTGATCCGGCGGCAGATCGGCCTTCATGATGGTTTCAGCATCGGCCTGGCGGCCCTGCAGGCCGACCACGACGGCGAGATTGGTGCGCACCCGCATGTCGTCGGGCGCGCGATCCCGGGCCCGGCGCAGCGTCTCCTCAGCCTTCGGCAGGTCTTTCGACAACAGATAGGACAGGCCGAGATTGGAGAGCACCGATGGATCGTCAGGCACGATCTTCAGGGCGCTCGCATAATACTGCCGGGCCTCGTCGTGGCGTTCGAGCTGATCGAGCACGGCGCCCTGCGCCGACAGGATGCGCCAGTCCGGGTCTTCGGGGGTGTGTGCGCGCCCGAGCACGTCGAATGCCTGCTGGAAATTGCCGTTGTCGGCGAGCGCCCGTCCGTAGCCGGCGAGCAACGCCTTGTTGCTGGGTTGCGCCAGCACCGCCTGCTCCATGACCGCGACCGCCTGCGCCCGCTGGCCGGTGGCGCGCAGCGCCCGGGCGTATTTCAGCGCGGCGTCGGTGTCCTTCGGATTGGCGCGAACGCGTTCGTGGTAGGTTGCGATGTCGCGCCGTGGGTCGGCGGGGGCCGGCGTGGACTCCGCCGTATCGCCCAATGACCCAGTGATATCGGACGGACCCGAGGTCTGACAGGCCGACAGCCCGATCAGCAGGAGCGCGGCAGATGCCGAGCCGGCGAGACGGTGCAGGCGGCCTGAAGGTCGGGATAGTTTGTCAGACATCAATGAGACTCGGAACAGCGAAGGTTCCGGAATGCTCACAGCTTAACCCTAAGTTCCGGTTAAGGATGCCATCATCTCGCCGTCATCCGGCCCGGAAGCGGTGCCGGATGCGGCGCGAACCGCCAACCTGGCGGCTGGATCAGTCGACGAACTGGGCGCCGAATTCGTGCCCGATCCGCCAGGCCAGGCGGCACTGACGCGGACTGCCGCTCGACAGGATGATGGTGAATTCCGGCGGAATCTCCAGATATTCAGCGATCACCTTGACGCCGCCGGCGGAGATATCGGTGATCATGCAGTCGCGTGGCAACGACCCTGTGCCCAATTGAATTTTGGCGACGCTTCGGCACTCACGGCGTTCGCTCTTGCGGCGATTGACAAACATCCTGATCCCCAAGCCCTTCTCTGGATAGCTTCTCGGCTGGACAGCTACTCGTTCCCATCGTCATAACCGGGAAACATTGGGAACTGCCTAGCGGAACCAATCGCAATTGAACGGTCATGTTCGAGATTCGTTTACCGGGCGCGTCCGGTCCCGTTGATCCGTGAGGCCGGCCCCAGGTTTCGAGCGACCCCAGCGCCTCAATTGGCGGCCGCTCGCGCTGCGGACCCTTTCCGCAGCCGGTTCCAAACGTGAACAAAAAGGGGTTGATCCCAGGTCATTTGGCGATAGCGTGACCCCTTCGACTCGAATTTGCCGGGATATCCAGGAAGTATGGGAAGTCTTGTTCTGCTTGATCTGATGGGGGGCGTCGCGCTCCTGCTGTGGGGCCTGCACATGGTCCACAGCGGAATTCTGCGGGCCTTCGGGCCCGATTTACGGCTGCTGCTGGCGAGGGCGCTGAACAACCGCTTCACCGCCCTTGGCGCGGGCCTCGGCCTGACGGCCCTGCTCCAGAGCTCGACCGCGACCGCCCTGATCACCAGTTCCTTTGCCGCCGAGGAGATCGTCAGCCTGGTGCCGGCGCTTGCGATCATGCTCGGCGCCAATATCGGCACCACGCTGATCGTGCAGGTGCTGTCGTTCAACGTCGCAGCCGTGGCGCCGGTGCTGTTCATTGTCGGCCTCGTCGCATTCCGCAGCGGGCCGCGTTCCCGAATCAAGGATCTCGGCCGCGTCTCGATCGGCCTCGGCCTGATGCTGCTCGCGCTGCATATCCTGCTCGACACGATGGCGCCGGCCGAGAATGCGCCGGGCGTGCGCGTGTTCCTGAACGCGATCACCGGCGATCCCGTGCTCTGCATCCTGATCGGCGCAGCCGTGACCTGGCTGGTCCATTCCAGCGTCGCAAGCGTGCTGCTGGTGATGTCGCTGGCCTATTCGCAGTTCATCTCGCCCTATGCCGCGTTCGCGCTGGTGCTCGGCGCCAACCTCGGCAGCGCCATCAATCCGTTGATGGAGGGAGCGCGGCGCGACAACCCGGCGAGCTACCGGCTGCCGGTCGGCAACCTCGTCAACCGTGTCGTCGGCATCCTGCTGGTGGTGCCGTTCCTGCGCCCGATCACCGAGCAGATTTACGCCTGGCAGCCGGATCTCGCCAAGGCGACCGCGCTGTTCCACGTTGCCTTCAACATTGTGACGGCGGTGCTGTTCATCGGCGTGCTCGACCACATGGCGCGTCTGCTCGAACGCCTGTTGCCGAAACGGGCGCAGGAGACCGATCCGTCACGGCCACGCTATCTCGACGAGAGCGCGCTGGAGACGCCTTCGCTCGCGCTGGCCGATGCCGCGCGTGAGGTGCTGCATATGGGCGACCACACCGAGGCGATGTTGCGCAAGGTGATGGCGGCGATGCTGACCAACGATCGCGCGCTGGTCGATCAGGTGTCGAAGATGGACAACACCGTCGACCGGCTCAACGAGGCGATCAAGCTTTACGTGACGAAGCTTACCCGCGGCAGCCTGGATGAGCGCGAGGGCCACCGCGCCATGGAGATCGTCGCATTCGCGATCAATCTCGAGCATATCGGCGACATCATCGACAAGAATCTGAGCGAGCTCGCAACCAAGAAGATCAAGCATCGCCTGCAATTCTCGGCCGAAGGCACTGAGGAATTGTCGGCGTTCCACAAACGCACGATCGACTCGCTGCGCCTCGCGTTCGGCGTGTTCATGTCGGGCGACGCCGCCGAGGCGCGCAAGCTGCTCACCGAGAAGGCGGCGCTGCGCGCGGCCGAACTGGCCGCCGTCGAGCGCCATCTGGAGCGCCTGCGCGAAGGCCGGCCCGAAACCATCGAGACCACCTCGCTGCATCTCGACGTGCTGCGCGACCTTCGCCGCATCCATTCGCACATCTGCTCGGTCGCCTATCCCGTGCTGGACGCCGCCGGCGAGACCGCCGCCGATCGCGAGAATGCGGTCGAGGCGGCCGAACTGCCGGCTCCCGGACGCCCTTGATCCAACGTACCTTCAAAAGCTACGTCGGCGGCCGGTGTTCTGAGCCAGACTGGCGCTGTGGAAACGCCGAGGCCGCCGCGAGCTGGTTGATGCTGTCCCGCTGGCGGTCGAAAGCCCCAAGCAACTCGCCTTGCAGCATCCGGCCGCCTGACAATTTCATCCGCAGCGGATCGACGTTATGGCCGTTGATCCGCACCTCGTAATAGAGATGCGGTCCGGTCGAGAGCCCGGTCGACCCGACATAGGCGATCGTCTCGCCCTGACGAACGCGGTCTCCGACCTTCAGCCCGGGCGGGAAGCTCGCGACGTGGGCATACGTCGTTTCATAACCGCGATCGTGCAGCACGCGGATATATTTCCCGTAGCCGTGCTCGTAGCCTTCGGTCTCGACGACGCCGGCGCCCGCGGCCGCAATCGGCGAACCATAGGGCGCCGCAAAGTCGACGCCCTCATGGAAGCGGCGGTCGCCGAGGATCGGATGGATGCGCCAGCCGAAGCCGTCGCCGAGGCGCCCCGTGACGACCGGCTTGCGCAACAGGAATTTGGTGATCGATTGGCCATCCTCATCGTAGAAATCAGAGCTGCCGTCGTCCGGCGCCGTGAAGCGATAGTAGCGGCGCGCCTGCCCGCCGGCGGTCAGGTCGATGAAGACCAGCTCCGGCTGGCCGATTTCGTTGGGCGCATAGATGATGTTGGCGAGGTCGGCGTCGCCGAGAGGCTCGTCGAGGTCGAAATCGCGGCCGCAAAGCCGCATCACTTCTGCAACGATCCCCTCGTCGACGTGATTGGAGCGTGCAAGCGCGTTGAGCCCGTCACGTAGCGTCTCGCCGGGGATAGAGTGCGCGTCGATCGACTGGCGCAACAATTTGCCGTTCGACGTGGCGACATCCGGCTGTTCCGGCACGATCGCCTGGTACTGGCCGCTATCGGTGCGACCGACGGCGGAAACTCCGGAGTCTGGCCGTTCGATCGACACTTTGGCGACATGGCCGCGCGGCGATCCGGTGTCTTCGCCCTGTTCGATGATCGTGATCTTCTCGCCGCCAGACAGCGTCTCGTGACCGCCAGGCGACGGGAAGGCAGCAAGGATCGCCGGAGCGTCCTCCGCAGCCGCAGTCAACGCCCGCAGAATGGCGGACAGCGTGTCACCGGCTCTTGCGATGAAGACGTGTCGATGGTGACGCGATGAGGAAAGCGACTTCGGAAGGTTGGTGACGTTGACAGCCTCCCCGATCGGAGAAGACGGCTGCGGCGCAGCTTCACTGTCGGCATAGGCGCTGGTGCGGCCCGGCAGCTCGCGGCGTGATGGACCTGTCCGGATGATGGCGGGCAATTCCGACAGCAATTGGGGGATGGCTCGCTGCTCGTCTTTGCCGCCTGCCGGTGCTTCGCGACGCTGGTCCTGTTGTGGCTCGGGATCGATCTCCGCGAGCCGCGCTGACACGCGGGTAAATCGACGGACCGCCCCCGCGTCGCTCAGCTGCTCGATCCTGAGCGCTGAGGGACTACCTTGCGCGCCAGGTCGCCGATCCAGACGATCGCCGCGCCGCGCCTCGTCAACCACCTGCCCCATGAAACGCGGAAGTGAAACGACCGGCGATGCCGCGAATCGCGTGCGATCACCGAATGCTCCACGCAACGCACCCCCAAGGAGCACGACGGCTGCGGCCCCGATCAGAACCGTCCCCGCCATCCAACGAATACTGACTGCGCGCCGGTCCGGCAGGCCGCGTTCGCCGGTCAGCGGCGGCTCGTCAGGCAACCCGGCATCACGGACGCTCGATGGATAGCCACGCGCTTTGGTGGGTTCGCCATGGCCGGTCATCAACGCCCCTCGTCCCCTGGCGCATGGTCTCGAGATGCCGCCACGCCCACGACGAGGCGTAGATGCCATACGCCTTGGGGCGATTGTTTGACCGTCGATCAGATTCGATCACAATTGAGGCTGACTGGAATCCGTCGAGCTTGCCGAGGAGATCGGCACGCCGCTCGTCGTACTGACGACCACGAAGATCAGTTGTCGAGCGTCTTCGATGCCTTGCCGCGGTTCTTCACGATCAGCATGATGTTACGAATGTAAATCAGCGTCGCGAGGCCCTGCCCGATGATGATGACAGGCTCGCGCTTGGCTAGCCCGTAGATCAGCGTCATCAGACCGCCGCCCATCGAAAAGAACCAGAACGCCATCGGCACCACGCTCTGACCGGCACGCTCGCTGGAT
>DASVOL010001007.1:0-3537 GCA_036383375.1 Bradyrhizobium sp.
ATGCTGGGCACGCCGAACGGCGGCAGCGAGATCGCCGACCGCCTGAAACACCTCGCAGCCTATCGCGCTTTCTTCGGCCCGGCCGGCCAGCAGCTCGTCACCCGCCGCGATGCTGCGACCAGCGCATTGCTGCCGGCGATCGATTATCCGGCCGGCATCATCGCCGGCAACCGCTCGGTCTATCCGATCACATCCATGGGACTGCCGCGACCGCATGACGGCCGGGTGTCGGTCGCCAACACAAGGCTCGACGGCATGGCCGATCACATCGTGATCCGCACCTCGCATCCCTGGCTGGTGCGCAACAGGGATGCGATCGCGCAGACGATTGTATTTCTGAGAGAAGGGAAGTTCAAAAAGCCGTAGGGTGGATTAGCGAAGCGTAATCCACCATTACTTGGCAAGACGTGGCGGGTTACGCCTTCGGCTAACCCGCCCCACGCACTTCACCTGGTCAACAGCGCCACACGCCCGATCGCCTTGCGTTCGATCAGGAGCCGCATCGCCTTCGCGTAGTCTTCCAGCGGCAGCCGGTGTGAGATGTTTGGCCGCACCCGGCCCGCCTCGGCCCATTCGCTCAGCGCCTTGAACCTGACCTCGCCGAGCGCCGGATCCTTCCGCACCGCCTCGCCGGCGCGAACGCCGAGCACGCTCGCGCCCTTGATCATCAACAGGTTGGTGCGGGCAAGACCGATGCCGCCGGTGAAGCCGACGACGAGAATGCGCGCGCCCCAGTTGATGCAGCGCATCGAGTTCTCGAACACTTCGCCGCCGACGGGATCGAACACGACGTCGGCGCCGCGGCCATCGGTGAGGCGCTTGACCGCGTCGCGGAACGGCTCGCGCGCATAGAGCACCAGATGATCCGCGCCACGTTGTTTGGCAATCGCCAGCTTCTCCTCGCTCGAGGCCGCCGCGATCACGGTGGCGCCGAGCAGCTTGCCGATCTCGACCGCGGCAAGCCCGACGCCACCGCCGGCGCCATGCACCAGCAGCACCTCGCCCGGCTTGATCTGCCCGCGGTCGATCAGCGCGTGATACGCGGTGCCGTGCGCGGCAAGGAAGGTCGCGCCTTCCGCATAGTCGAAGGTCGACGGCACCGGCACGAGCTGCGACGGCGTCGCGACGGTCTCGTCGCAATAGGCGCCGAAGCGCATCTTGACGATCACCTTGTCGCCGACTGCGACGCCGGCCGCGTCATTGACCTCGACGACGTCGCCGGCGGCTTCCGAGCCCGGCGTGAACGGCAGCGGCGGCTTGAGCTGGTACTCGCCGGCGGCCATCAAGATGTCGGGGAAATTGATCCCGGCGGCACGGATCGCAACGCGCACCTGCCCCGGCTGCAAAGCCACCGAGGCAAAATTCTCGAGCTGAAGGCGCTCGGGCGGACCGAGCTCGCGGCAAACGACGGCTTTCGGCATCAGGCGGCTCGCGCCTTGAGGCGGGCCAGCGCCTCGCGGATCAGCGGCAATCGGTCGTTGCCGAAATACATGTCGGTCTTGTCGAGATAGATCGTGGGGGAGCCGAAGCCGCCGCGCGCCATCACTTCCTCGGTGTTGGCCTTGAGCTGATCCTTGATCGCCTGGTCGCCGATGCCGGCCAGGAATTGCGCCGGATCGATCCCGAGCTTGCTGCAGATCTCCGCCAACACCGCATCCTGCGAGATGTCCTTGTCGTCACCCCAATAGGCCTCGAACACCGCACGCGCGAACGGCACCATCTTCTCGTTGCCGAGAAGGATGCAGCCGCGCATCGCCTTGACGCTGTTGACCGGGAATACGGTCGGCGGCATCTTGATCGCGAGCCCGGCCGAGCGCGCCCAGTCGCCGAGATCCTTCTTCATGTAACGCGCCTTCAGCGGCACCGGCGTCTCGCGCTGCGCGTAGACCGATGGATTGACGGTGTTGAAGATGCCGCCGACCAGGATCGGCCGCCAGGTGATCGGCGCGTCGAACTCCTTCGCCAGCGGCTGGATGTTGTGCCAGGCAAGATAGGTCCACGGACTGGAACAGTCGAAGAAGAATTCGATCATGGCGTTTCCCTTTGTCTTTTCCGCATTCATTGTCGCCATTCCGGCATGCGCTGCAAGGCGCAGAGCGCGCGACCGTGTCGCGCCGCGGAATAACTGACACTATTTCTTCTCGACCAGCTCCTTGGCACGCTGGCCGAACATGTTCTTGCGTGATTCCTCGTCGAACGGCTCCTTGACGAATTTTCCGATCGCAAGGCCCGCCTGCACCTGCGGCCGGGTGCGCACGGTGGCGTACCAGCGCTTGATGTTCGGGTAATCGTCGAGGGTGAAGCCTTGCGCCTTATGGGTCATGGTCCAGGGGAAGCAGGCGATGTCGGCGATCGAATAGTCATCGCCGGCGATATAGGCGCCGGTCTTGCCGAGCTGGCGGTCGAGCATGCCATAGAGCCGCGCCGCCTCGTCGCGGTAGCGCTCGATCGCATAGGGAATCTTCTCGGCCGCATAGAGCGCGAAATGGCCGTGCTGGCCGAGCATCGGCCCGAGGCCGCCCATCTGCCACATCACCCATTGGATGACGTTCGACCGCGCACGCAACTCCTTGGACAGGAAACGGCCGGCCTTGTCGGCGAGATAGATCAGGATCGCGCCGGTCTCGAACACCGAGAACGGACCGCCGCCGTCGGCCGGCGCATGGTCGACGATTGCGGGGATGCGGTTGTTCGGGCTGATCGCCAGGAAGTCCGGCTGGAACTGCTCGCCGGCGCGGATGTTCACCGGGATCACCTGATAGGGCAGCCCCAGCTCCTCCAGCATGATCGAGATCTTCCAGCCGTTCGGCGTCGGCGCGTAGTGCAGGTCGATCATCGGCGTTCACTTCCCCGTCACAAAGACTTTTGTTGTTCTGTACCTCCACTCTAGGACATGGCACACAGGCGCTCAATCAGAACCCATCGGGAGGCACCCATGCTGTTTCCAACCACGATCGCAGGCTCCCTGCCGAAGCCGGAATGGCTCGCCGAGCCGAACATGCTGTGGGCACCCTGGAAATCGGAAGGCGCCGAACTCGCCCGCGCCAAGCGCGATGCCACCGTGCTTGCGGTCAAGCTGCAGGAGGACGCCGGCGTCGATATCGTCACCGAGGGCGAGCAGGCACGCCAGCACTTCGTGCACGGATTTCTGGAGCGGATCGAAGGCATCGATTTCGCCCACAAGGTCGAGATGGGCATCCGCAAGGACCGCTATAAGGCGATGGTGCCTCAGGTGGTCGCGCCGTTGCAGCTCAAGGGCCGTGTCCATGAAAGCGAGGCGCGTGCGGCGCGCGCGCACACCAAAAACAAACTGAAGTTCACGCTGCCCGGCCCGATGACGATCATCGACACCATCGCGGACCAATATTATGGCGACCGCGTCAAGATGGCATTCGCCTTCGCGGAGCTGTTGAACCAGGAAGCCAAGGCGCTACAGGCCGATGGCGTCGACATGATCCAGTTCGACGAGCCTGCCTTCAACGTCTACATGGACGAGGTGCGCGACTGGGGCATCAAGGCGCTGGAGCGCGCCGCCGA
>DASVOL010001008.1:0-4665 GCA_036383375.1 Bradyrhizobium sp.
TCGAAGGCGGTGAGGCAGGCCATGGTTTCGGGCGTCGCGCCGACCACGGACTTGCCTTCCTCGACGTTGAAGCGGCGGACGAAGCAGTCGACCAGGGCCGGGATGTCGCCGCGCCGCTCACGCAGGGCCGGCGCCTCGATCGGAAACACGTTCAGGCGATAGAACAGGTCCTCGCGGAAACGGCCTTCGCCGACCGCGGTGTTCAGATCGCGGTTGGTGGCCGAGACGATGCGCACATCGACCTTGATCGGCCGCTTGCCGCCGACCGCGTCGATTTCGCCTTCCTGCAGGGCGCGCAGCAGCTTGACCTGGATGTCCAGCGGCAGCTCGCCGACCTCGTCGAGGAACAGGGTGCCGCCGTTGGCCTCCTGGAACTTACCCAAGTGCTTGTCGGAGGCGCCGGTGAAGCTGCCCTTCTCGTGGCCGAACAGGATGCTCTCGACCAGGTTTTCCGGGATGGCGCCGCAGTTGACGGCAACGAAAGGCCTGGTGCGGCGCTCACCCGATCCGTGGATGGCGCGCGCGATCAATTCCTTGCCGACGCCGGACTCGCCTTCGATCAGCACCGGGATGGTCGAGGATGCGGCTTTCTGCGCCGTGCGCAGCACCCCGGCCATCGCCTCGCTGCGGGTGATGATGTCGGTGAAGGTCAGCCGGCCCTCGCGGCTGTGGCGGATGCGCTGCAATTCGCCCTTCAGCGCCGACGCGTTGAGGGCATTGCGCAGGGACACCTGGAGCCGCTCGAAGCCGACCGGCTTGACGACGAAATCCTGGGCGCCGGCGCGCATCGCCGACACCACATTGTCGATGCCGCCATGCGCGGTCTGCACGATGACCGGGACGTTCAAACCAGCTTCACGAATTTTTGCGAGGACTCCGAGGCCGTCGAGGCCCGGCATCACGAGGTCGAGCACGACGGCATCGATCGCCTGCGTCTCGGATGCGGTCAGGGCCGCTATCGCCGCGTCGCCACTGTCCACGACGAGGGGCTCATAGCCGCACTTCTGCACCATGTTTTCAACCAAACGACGCTGTACGGCGTCATCATCGGCGATCAAAATGGTGGCAGCCATGGTTTTCCCCGCACGCTACGTTTATCTGTCTCGAATCGGGGCAATGTCGCCGATGCCGATTAACGCACTCTTAAACCTTGCAAACCCGCTTTCATTCCGCCGCCGCCGACATCTTTCCGACTGAAGTAAGGTTACGAACAAGATGACCTCGCGCTCCAAAACTGCTTCCAACAAGTCAGCTCTCAGCAAGGCCGCTCTCCGCAAGGAAGCCGCGCTGCGCAAGACGGCCGCGCAACGCAAACCGGCCGCAGCCAGCCCGAAACAGGCCGCCGGCAAGACCGGCAAGCTTCCGGAATGGAATCTGGCAGATCTCTACTCCGGTATCGACGCGCCGGAAGTTGCGCGCGATTTGCAGAAAATGGATGCAGATTGCGTCGCGTTTGAGACCGACTACAAGGGCAAGCTTGCCGAAAATACCGGCAGGGAAGGCGGCGGAAAGTGGCTGGCCGAGGCGATCCGCCGCTATGAGGCGATCGACGATCTGGCCGGCCGTCTCGGCTCTTATGCCGGCCTGGTCCATGCCGGCGACAGCGTCGATCCGGCGATCTCGAAATTCTACGGCGATGTCTCCGAGCGGCTGACGGCCGCCTCGGTGCATCTGCTGTTCTTCTCGCTCGAGCTCAATCGCGTTGACGATGACGTGATCGAGCGCGCGATGGCCGAGCCCACGCTCGGCCATTACCGGCCGTGGATCGAGGATCTACGCAAGGACAAGCCGTACCAGCTCGAAGACCGCGTCGAGCAGCTCTTCCACGAAAAGGCGCAGAGCGGCTACGCGGCCTGGAACCGGTTGTTCGACCAGACCATCTCCGGCCTGCGCTTCAAGGTCGGCGGCAAGGAGCTCGCGATCGAGCCGACGCTGAACCTGTTGCAGGACAAGGCCGGCGACAAGCGGAAGTCCGCGGCGCAGGCGCTCGCCAAGACCTTCAAGGACAATGAACGCACCTTCGCGCTGATCACCAACACGCTGGCCAAGGACAAGGAAATCTCCGATCGCTGGAGGGGCTTCCAGGACGTCGCGGATTCCCGCCATCTCAACAACCGGGTCGAGCGCGAGGTGGTCGATGCGCTGGTCGCCTCGGTGCGCGCGGCCTATCCGAAGCTGTCGCACCGCTACTACGCGTTGAAGGCCGGCTGGTTCAAAAAGAAGAAGCTGCCGCACTGGGACCGCAACGCGCCGCTGCCGTTCGCGGCGACCGGCACCATCGCCTGGCCCGAGGCGCGCAACATGGTGCTGTCGGCCTATAACGGCTTCTCGCCGAAGATGGCCGAGATCGCCGAGCGCTTCTTCAGCGATCGCTGGATCGATGCGCCGGTGCGCCCCGGCAAGGCGCCCGGCGCATTCTCGCATCCGACCACGCCGTCGGCGCACCCCTATGTGCTGATGAATTATCAGGGCAAGCCGCGCGACGTGATGACGCTGGCGCATGAGCTCGGCCATGGCGTCCATCAGGTGCTGGCGGCGAAGAACGGCGCGCTGATGGCGCCGACGCCGCTGACACTGGCGGAAACCGCGAGCGTGTTCGGCGAGATGCTGACC
Source organism: Bradyrhizobium sp. (assembly GCA_036383375.1). Taxonomy (GTDB): domain Bacteria; phylum Pseudomonadota; class Alphaproteobacteria; order Rhizobiales; family Xanthobacteraceae; genus Bradyrhizobium. Next base: position 2,614 of record DASVOL010001008.1, read on the forward strand.
TTCAAGCGGCTGCTGTCGCAGACCAAGAACGCCAAGCAGCGCCAGGCGCTGCTCGCGGGCAAGGTCGAGGACATGATCAACACCGTGGTGCGGCAGATCGCGTTCTATTCATTCGAGCGCGCGGTTCATACCGAGCGCAAGAATGGCGAGCTCACTGCCGAGCGGATCGGCGAGCTGTGGCTCAGCGTGCAGGGCGAGAGCCTCGGGCCCGCGATCGAGATCAAGCCGGGCTACGAGACGTTCTGGATGTACATCCCGCACTTCATCCACTCGCCGTTCTACGTCTACGCTTATGCGTTCGGCGATTGCCTGGTGAACTCGCTCTATGCGGTCTACGAGCATGCGTCCGAGGGTTTTGCCGAGCGCTATCTCGACATGCTCGCCGCCGGCGGCACCAAGCATTACTCCGAGCTGCTGCGGCCGTTCGGGCTCGACGCCAAGGACCCGAAATTCTGGGACGGCGGTCTGTCCGTCATCGCCGGCATGATCGACGAGCTGGAGACGATGGGCTGACGTCCATCGGCCTTCCGGCTGGCTCACCATCAGATTCGTGCGGCGCTTTTTGCGCCTCGCGGCATGATCGTCCCATGACGCCAGCGTTTGGGAGATCAATCCTGCCGAGGGGCGGCCGCTGGGCCGTCGCTCGAGGGGTGAATAGGGGACGATTTGCGGTTCAAATCGCCCGATCGGGAGCACGCCGTTGCCCTGACAATCTGTTTGCGGTAATGGCTCGCAGAACGCGAATTTCTGACTGGGGACAGCGATGGCAGACCATAGCGAAGTGGCCTATACGACCGCCGACGGCAACGATTACGTGGCGCATGAGCAGACCTATGAAGGGTTTCTCATACTGGTCAAATACGGCACCATCAGCGTCGCCATCCTCCTCGCCTTGATGGCCTATTTCCTGGTCTGATCCTCAGATCGGCTAGCGGCATCGCCGTCCCGCGGCGGTGCCGGAATTCCTGTCGAAACCCGGATGGAAAAACCGGGTATCCAATCTGGCGAAAATAACGCTAGTTTGAAGACGCGTGCGCCGCTCGCGCCGCCGGAGGGCCCATGAAGATCGCCGTTGCCAAGGAAATCGATGCGTCCGAGCCGCGGGTAGCGGTCTCGCCCGATACCATCAAGAAGTTCACGGCGCTGGGCGCCGAGGTCGCGGTCGAGCCGGGCGCGGGCGTCAAGTCGGGGCTGCCCGATTCGGAGCTCACGGCGGCTGGCGCGACCGTCAGCGCCGATGCGCTCAAGGACGCCGACATCATCATCAAGGTGAAGCGGCCGGAGGCCTCGGAGCTGTCGAAGTACAAGCGCGGCGCGCTTGTCATCGCGATCATGGATCCCTACGGCAACGAGGCCGCGCTGAAGACAATGGCCGATGCCGGCGTGTCGGCGTTTGCGATGGAGCTGATGCCGCGCATCACCCGCGCCCAGGTGATGGACGTATTGTCCTCGCAGGCCAATCTCGCCGGCTACCGCGCGGTGATCGAGGGCGCCGAAGCGTTCGGCCGCGCCTTCCCGATGATGATGACCGCCGCCGGCACCGTGCCGGCCGCCAAGGTGTTCGTGATGGGCGTCGGCGTCGCCGGCCTGCAGGCGATCGCGACCGCGCGCCGTCTCGGCGCCGTCGTCACCGCGACCGACGTGCGGCCCGCCACCAAGGAGCAGGTGGAGAGCCTCGGCGCCAAATTCCTCGCCGTCGAGGACGAGGAGTTCAAGAACGCGCAGACCGCCGGCGGCTACGCCAAGGAGATGTCGAAAGAGTACCAGGCCAAGCAGGCCGCGCTGACCGCCGAGCACATCAAGAAGCAGGACATCGTGATCACCACCGCGCTGATCCCGGGCCGTCCGGCGCCGAAGCTGGTCAGCGGCGAGATGGTGAAGTCGATGAAGCCGGGCTCGGTGCTGGTCGATCTCGCGGTCGAGCGCGGCGGCAATGTCGAGGGCGCAAGGCCCGGCGAGGTGGTCGAGACCGACGGCATCAAGATCGTCGGCTACACCAACGTCGCCGGCCGCGTCGCCGCCTCGGCCTCGAGCCTCTACGCGCGCAATCTG
>DASVOL010001009.1:0-27601 GCA_036383375.1 Bradyrhizobium sp.
CACCACGCGCTGGCGCAGCTTGTTGCCGGCCTCCGGACCGATCTTCATCAGGAACGGGAACAGCAGCCAGCCGCCGATGCCCCAAGCCATGCCGAAGCCGCGCGGGAGCTCGATCTCGCGGGTATCGAGGCTGCCATAGACATAAACCTGCTTGTGTGTGTTGGAGCCGTAACGGCTGTAGACCTTGGCGGTCTTGTTGATCGCGGTCTCCATCGCGACCAGGATCTGGCCCGCGAGCTTGCCGCCGCCGATCGCATCGAAGGCGATGGTCGCGCCGGTCTCGACCAGCGCGCCGGTGAGCTTGTCCATGAAATCGGGCGCGCTGGAATCGACGACATGCTTGGCGCCGATCTTGTGCAGGATGTCGGCCTGCTCCTTGTTGCGCACGATGTTGACGAGGCCGATCCCGTCCTTGAGGCAGATCTTGTTGAGCATCTGGCCGAGGTTGGACGCCGCCGCGGTGTGCACCAGCGCCTTGTGGCCCTCGCGCCGCATCGTCTCGGTCATGCCGAGCGCGGTCAGCGGATTGACGAAGCAGGACGCGCCTTCCGCCGGCGTGATGCCGTCGGGCAGCGGCAGGCATTCGTTGACCCGCAGCGTGCGGTACTGCGCATACATCGCGCCGCCGATCATCGCGACGGTGCGGCCCATCAGCGCTTTCGCAGCGTCCGACGAACCGGTCCTGATCACGACGCCGGCCCCTTCATTGCCGACCGGCATCGACTCGTCGAGCCGCGCGACAAGGCCAGGCAATGCCGCTTCCGGCACCCGCGCGGTCACCACAGGCAATTCCTTGCTGCCGGTGACCTTTGCCGCCGCCATGTTGGCCGGGCCGATCAGGAGCCCGAGGTCGGATGGGTTGATCGGGCTCGCCTCGACCCGGACCACGACCTCGTCGGGACCGGGCTCGGGGGTCGGGACATTGACCAGCGACAATTCCAGTTCGCCGTCTTTCTTGAGCAGCGAACGCAGCTGCAGACCGCTCTTGCCGTCACTCATCCCGACCTCCCTTTTTTGCGTCTTGTTCAGTCCCGATCAGTTGGGGCGCTAGGCCAGCGCCTTCAAGGCCGCCCTGCCCGCATATTTCGCCTGCGTACCGAGCTGCTGCTCGATGCGCAGCAGCTGGTTGTACTTGGCGGTGCGGTCGGAGCGCGCCAGCGAGCCGGTCTTGATCTGCCCGCAATTGGTGGCGACCGCGAGATCGGCAATCGTGGAGTCCTCAGTCTCGCCGGAGCGATGCGACATCACGGCGGTGTAGCCGGCCTTGTAGGCCATCTCGATCGCCGCCAGCGTCTCGGTCAGCGTGCCGATCTGGTTGACCTTGACCAGGATCGAATTGCCGCGGCCGTTCTTGATGCCGTCGGCAAGTCGCGTGACGTTAGTGACGAACAGGTCGTCGCCGACCAGCTGGCACTTGTTGCCGATCGCATCCGTCAATTCCTTCCAGCCGTCCATGTCGTCTTCCGACATGCCGTCCTCGATGGTGACGATCGGATAGCGGCCGACGAGGTCGGCGAGATACTTCACCTGCTCCGAACGCGAGCGGGTCTTGTTCTCGCCGCCATAGACGTAGGCGCCTTCCTTGAAGAACTCGGTGGAGGCGCAGTCGAGGCCGAGCACGACGTCGTCGCCCGCCTTGTAGCCGGCCTTGCCGATCGCGTTCATGACGAACTCGAGCGCGGCGTCGGCCGACGGCAGGTTCGGCGCAAAACCACCCTCGTCGCCGACATTGGTGTTGTGGCCGGCCTTCTTTAGTTCGCCGCGCAGCGTGTGGAAGATTTCGGAGCCGCAACGCAGCGCTTCGGCGAACGACGTGGCGCCGACCGGCAGGATCATGAATTCCTGGAAGTCGATCGGGTTGTCGGCATGCACGCCGCCATTGATGATGTTCATCATCGGCACCGGCAGCGTCCGCGCCGAGGTGCCGCCGACATAACGGTACAGCGGCATGTCGAAGGATTCGGCTGCGGCCTTGGCGCAGGCCAGCGAGACGCCGAGGATGGCGTTGGCCCCGAGCCGGCTCTTGTTCGGCGTGCCGTCGAGCTCGATCATGATCTGGTCGATCGCGACCTGCTCCTCGACCGCCTGGTCGCTGAGCGCCTCGAAGATCTCGCCATTGACGGCGGCGACCGCCTTTTCCACGCCCTTGCCGAGATAACGCGACTTGTCGCCATCGCGCAGTTCGACCGCCTCATGGGCGCCGGTGGAGGCGCCCGACGGCACCGCCGCGCGGCCGATTGACCCATCCTCCAGCACCACATCGACCTCGACCGTGGGGTTGCCGCGGCTATCCAGGATTTCGCGGCCGATGATGTCGACGATGTCAGTCATGAGAACCTCTTGTGGCAGTCAGGGGGGCGGATGGCGGTGCTTCTAGCGCAATGCATCGAGGGGGAAAAGGCCGGGTGACGGGCCCCGCGGCATTGGCTAAGAGAGCGCCACGGAGACCCCCAATGGCGAAGAAATCCAGCAAATCAACGACCTCCCCCGGCCTGCAACTCGGCCGTGCGGTGGAATGGCCCGACGCACCGGAAAAGGCGCGACTCGACCGCGTGCCCAATCCGCAGGCTGGTACCGATTATCTGGTACGCTTCACAGTGCCGGAATTCACCTCGATCTGCCCGGTGACCGGCCAACCGGATTTCGCGCATCTGGTGATCGACTACGTGCCGGGCCGCTGGCTCCTGGAATCCAAATCGCTGAAACTGTTCGCCGCGAGCTTCCGCAACCACGGCGCCTTCCATGAGGACTGCACGGTCATGATCGGCCGGCGAATCTCAGACGAGATCAAGCCGAAATGGCTGCGCATCGGCGGCTACTGGTATCCGCGCGGCGGCATCCCGATCGACGTGTTCTTCCAGACCGGAAGGCTGCCGAAGGGCCTCTGGGTTCCCGATCAAGGCGTCGCGACTTATCGCGGACGGGGTTAGACGGGCACCCTTCAGTTCGCCACGTCTACTGATCCTCGAAAGCGGCGCAGAAGCCGAGATGCATGTTCGGCCTTAGACCCGGAACCGACATGGCACTCCCTCCGATGTATGATATGTTCGATGACGGCTCCTCCAATGTGGGCGCCGCGACCACGATCGAGACGATTGACACGCTCGCTGTCAGCGGCGGGCAGGCTGGCCGGCCATGAACTATCAGTTCCAAGAAGTCAGGTACGGTGCGCAGACGCGGAATTGCCGTGAGTAGATAAGTTCAGCATTGCGAATAGTATGCTCGTATTGACGGAGACAGATATGGGTAGAATGTTTGTAGATTGCCGAGATTACCCAAGTGAGATGAACTGCACGATTGCGATTTCAGCTGATACTCAAAAGGAACTTTTGGAAGCGGCGGTACAACACGCTGTCGCGGTGCACGGCCATCACGATAGCCCGGAATTGCGCCATGAATTGGCGAAGATGATAAAGGCCCAGTAGGCAGTCTGATCGGTCCGCGGCCGCCACGAAGCGGAAGTGAATGCATGCGCTTTCAAATCGTGTGCCCCACCTAAGCGCGATTCCTGTTCGGGAACATCTCACCGCCAAGGGAGAAATCGGTGACTGCTTTCAATGCTGTGCGTTTTCGAGTGAAGCCGGGACGCGATCAAGAGTTCCTGGACGCTCACAAGACAATTGGAGCAACCTGGCCGGGTCTATTGCATGCCAGCATCATTAAGACCGGTGACCGCTCCTACTGCATCATCGCCGAGTGGCAAAACATGGATGCGTGCACCGAGGCGCGGCCAGCCATGATTGCCACTCTGAATTCTTTTCGCGACACGCTCGAAGATCTCGGCAACGGTCTCGGCGTGACCGATCCGGTTGCGGGTCCGGTCGTCCTATCTTTGAAATAGGTTGTGGGCGTCCGCGGACCGAGATGACCTGGGATCGTTAGGGCTCGACATCCGGCCGCGCGGCGGCATCGGCCGGCCGTGTCTGCTTCAGGAACCTCGCACAGACAAATCCGAGCACCACCATCACGGCGGCAGCAGAGACGAGCGTCGTGGTCTTGCCGGCGTGTTGCAGGCCGAAGCCATAGGCGATCGGGCCGACGGTCTGGCCCATGAAAAAGAAGAACGAGTGCAGCGACAGCGCGGTGGCGCGGGCCTCGACCGACAGTTCGCTGGCGAACACCTGCAGGCAGCCGTGGATCATGTAGAAACCGAGGCCCATCACCAGGAGGCTCGCCATCTGCAGTTTCCAGTGCGGCCCGAACGCGACGCCGACAAGCTGGATCGCGACCAGCGTCGCGCCGACCACCATCATGCCCCTCACCCCGATCAACGGCAGCAGGCGCGCCACCGTCAGCGTGTAGAGCAATCCGCCGATCGCAAAGCCCGCGATCACGATGCCGGCGATCGAGAGCGAGGTCTCGCCGAGTTCGAACAGGAACGAGGCGATGAAGGGAAACAGCCCGAGCACGCAGCAGCCTTCGATGAAGACCGCCGAATAGCAGATCCGGGCGTTCGGATTGGTGAAGATGGTGCGATAGCCGTGGCGCAGCGCCTTCAGGCTGGTGCGCGGCGGACGGTTCAGCGCAGCGCCGCGGAAGCCCGCCGCAACCGCAAGTGCCACGACGATCACGAGGCCGCCGAGCACCGCGAGCACGCCGCGCCAGCCGAGGAAATCGCCGATCAGGCCGGAGGCCGTGGCGCCGAGCAGATTGCCGGTCATCGAGCCCGCGAGCGTCCGGCCGATCGCGAGCTGGCGCTTGTCGGGGCCAACCAGATCGCTGGTGAGCGAGAGCGCCACCGGAAACACGCCACCCGAGCCGATGCCGGCGAGGATGCGGGTCACGAACAGCATCGGGAACGAGGTCGACAGCGCGCCGAGAATGCTGGCTACGCCGAGCAGGCCGAGGCAGATCGTCATCAGACGCGCCTTGCCGAACAGATCGGCGGCGGCGCCGATCGCCGGCTGGATGATTGCGAAGGTGAAGGCGAATACCGCGGCAAAGCTCGCTGCGGTCGCGATGCTGACACCGAAATCCTCGGCGACATGCGGCAGCACCGGATCGAGCGCGCGCACCGACAGGCTCGCCGCGAATGTCGCCAGCGTGATGACGTTGAGAACCGGCGGCATGCCGCTCTTTGCGGTCATGTCGTCGTCACCCCGTCAGGCTGCGGTCTTGGCGAGCGCGTCGAACTGCATCAGTCGCTTGACGAGGGATTCGAAATCGCGGAGTGGCACCATGTTGGGGCCATCCGACGGCGCGTGATCCGGATCGGGGTGGGTCTCGATGAACACACCGGCAACACCGACCGCGACCGCCGCGCGCGCCAGCACCGGCACGAATTCGCGCTCGCCGCCCGACGAAGTCCCCTTGCCGCCCGGCTGCTGCACCGAATGGGTGGCGTCGAAGATCACAGGTGCGCCGGTGGTGCGCGCCAGGATCGGCAGCGCACGCATGTCCGACACCAGCGTGTTGTAGCCGAACGACGCGCCGCGCTCGGTGATCAGCACATTGGCGTTGCCGGCGCCGGTGATCTTGCTGGCCACATTCGCCATGTCCCACGGCGCCAGGAATTGTCCCTTCTTGACGTTGACGACCTTGCCGGTCGCAGCCGCAGCCAGCAGGAGATCGGTCTGCCGGCACAGGAAGGCCGGGATCTGCAGCACGTCGACCGCCTGCGCCGCTTCAGCGCACTGGTCGGGTTCATGCACGTCGGTCAGCACGGGCAGCCCGAGCGAACTGCGAATCTCGGCGAAGATCGGCAGCGCCTGCTTCAGCCCGATGCCGCGTGCGGCCGACGCGCTGGTGCGGTTCGCCTTGTCGAATGAGGTCTTGTACACCAGACCTATCTTGAGCCTGGCCGCGATCTCCTTCAGCGCGGAGGCGACTTCAAGCGCGTGGGCGCGGCTCTCGAGCTGGCAGGGACCTGCGATGATCGAGATCGGCAAGGCGTTGCCGAATTTGGCCGATCCGACGGCAACGATCGGCGCGGCGGCGGCCGCGGAAACCTGATTGGTCAAAATGCTGCATCCTTTTGCCGGCGACCATGCAATCCCGTGCAGGATGGATCAAGCCATCCTGCACGATGAGGGGGTTGCGCTGACGCCGTGGGTGCGCCGTGCTATCACAATCCTGCCTCAACCGCCCCTATAGAGCGTTTTCGAGCGAAGTGGGCACCGGTTCGCGTGAAGAAAACGCGTCAAAACAACAAATCTAGAGCCCCGTTCCGATTCAATCGGAACGGAAAAGGCTCTAGACTGGCGCGGAACAGATTCCCAATGAGGAACGAAATGCGCATTTCGCTGATGATTGGAGCTGTGGCCGCCTTGTCGGCGATGTCGGGGCTGGCCTACGGCCAGACCAGCAGCCAGCCCGGGGTCGTTACCGGCGGCGCCGCGGGCGTCATGGTCAATGGCAAGCCGGCCGCACGCAGCGGCGACACCACCAGCAATGGCGGCGCGCTCGTCGAAGGCGTACCCAACGTCCTGATCAACGGCAAGCCGGCCGTGGTGATGGGCGACCGCACGCATTGCGGCGGCAAGACCACCTCAGGCAGCCACGGCGTCTTCATTAACGGCAAGCCGATGGTCCGCGAGGGCGATCAGACGTCGGGCTGCCCGCAATAGACCAGGACTCATAACGCGGCGGCACTGCAAGAGCTCGCAGCACGGGCGTCGGAGGGCAGCCTCTCGCGATCATTCGTCTCGGTGCCGTGGCCAAGGCCCTCCATTTTCGGTCAATATGTTTGATCGCGCGGCGTCCAGCAGCGATGCATAGTTTGGCTTGAACGAGTTCACTTCGGATCGCTCGAGCAGGCAGTAGAAGGTGTTCAATGCCCAGATTTCGGCATCGTTGAGGCCGAGATCAACCAAGCGCCTGCCCTTCTCATCCTCAATGAGCCTGCCCAACAGATCGAAGAGCACCAACCCAGCGTCGTCAGGCAGTGTGATGGTTCGCTCGGGGGATTGCCCCGATATCGGATTTGGCAATCCCGCCTCCATTGCTGAAACCGACGACCAATAGCTGGTCGTCGCGGCAATGCATCACTTGACCGACGAAAACGCGGTCGGGACCAACAGCTGGTTTTCGATGGTGAGAACGATCTGGCCGTCCTCTTCGGTCTTGGCGCGCGCGGTGATCCATTCGGGGTCGGTCGTGAACGCGGTCCATTTCTTCTCGCGCTCGGCAAGCGATTCCCAGGCCAGCAGGTAGGTCAGGTCCTGGTTGGATTCGCCGACCAGCGTCGTGAAGAAGCCGGCCTGCCTGATACCGTGCTTGTCCCAGAGCTTCAGCGTAATGGTCTCGAAGCGCTTCAGCAGCGCCGGCAGCCGGCCCGGCAGGCAGCGATAGACGCGGGTCTCGTAGATCATTGGCAGTCCTCCCAGATCCTGTTGCGCCGGCGGTTATAGCCAGCGGGTTCCAGGCTGTCTTGAGGGGGCGACGACATGGCACCCCTGCTGATCGGAAGCGGCCATTTCCGCAATGTTGTTGCAATGTTACTTGGCTTAATACCGGCCGTACGGGATCTGGACCCAAAAGCACATGCGGATACTGCTGGTTGAAGACGAGACCGAAATGGCGGCGGCGCTGTCACAGGCGCTGAAGGGCTACGACATGGTCGTCGATCATGTGCCGACCCTGGCCGAGGCCGAGGAAGCGATTTCCGCCGATGTGCACGGCGCGGTCCTGCTCGACCGCCAGCTTCCCGACGGCGACGGTCTCACGCTGATTCCGAAGCTGCGCGCCAAGGCCGACGGCGTGCCGATCATCGTGCTCACCGCGCGCGGCGACCTCGCCGACCGCATCACCGGCCTCGACAGCGGCGCCGACGATTATCTGGCCAAGCCGTTCGCGGTCGAGGAGCTGTTGGCGCGGCTACGCGCCGTGCTGCGGCGTCCTTCCGGCGTGCAGTTCGAGATCATCAAGGCCGGCCGCATGGCGTTCGATTGCAGCCATCGTGAGGCCAGCGTCAATGGCCGGCCGTTCGAGCTGCCGCGGCGCGAGCTGCTGGTGCTGGAGACGCTGCTGCGCCGCATGGGCCGCACCGTACTGCGCGGGACGCTCGAGGAAGCCGTCTACAATTTCGAGGACGAGATTCAGTCGAACGCGCTCGATGCTCACATCTCGCGACTGCGGCGCAAGCTCGCCGACTCCGACGCCGGCGTCGAAATCCACAGCATCCGGGGCGTGGGCTACCTGCTGAAGCAGTCGTCATGAGCCACCCCGCCGATCACTATTGCCTGCACTCGCAACTGAGCTGGCGCCTGGTTGCGCTGCAGGCAGCCCTGCTGACCGGCCTCGTGCTCACGGTGCTTGGCGCGCTGTGGGCATCGGGCTTCCTGCTGGTTAACCGGGATGAAGATCGCGTCATCGACGTCGTGCAATCAGCCGTCGCGCGTAACGCGCAGGGCGAACTCGTGCTGCGTCCGACCGACGATCTCAACAAGCTGCGCGCCGAGATTCCCGATCTCTGGTTCGCCGTGCGGGACCGCGAGGGGCACACGCTCTCGGAAGGCGACGTGCCGGCCGATTTCGCGCGGATCGGCAATGCCCTCGATCATATCAGCCAAGCGCGGCTCGGTTACCAGATGCTGGAGGACAGTCCCGGCAAGCCGGCGGCGCGGCTGAAGCGCGTCAACACCGATGCCGGAAACGTCCAGATTCTCACCGCGACGCAAGGCCGGATGACCGGGACCAAGGCGCTGCTGGTGATGGCGGCGACGTGTCTGGGCTCGACCCTGCCCGGCCTGTTGCTGATGGCGTGCGCCACCTTCATCGCGACGCCGATGGTGGTGCGGCGCGCCTTCGCCGGCATCGAGTCCGCGTCCGACGAGGCCCGCCGGATCGATTTCCGCCAGCGCGGCAGCCGGCTGTCGGCCGACCATCTGCCGCTCGAAGTCGCCCCGTTGGTGAGCGCCGTCAACGACGCGCTGAAGCGGCTCGATGACGGCTATTCGCGCCATCAGCGATTCGTCGCGGATGCCGCGCATGAATTGCGCACGCCGATCGCGATCCTCAACACGCGGCTGGAATCGCTGCCGCCGGGACCGGAGAAAACCCGACTGCTCGAGGACTCGGCACGACTTGCGACCTTGGCCGAGCAGCTGCTCGACATCCAGCGCTTCGACCAGTGCCGCAATCCGTTCCGCCGCGTCGATCTCGTTGCGGTCGCGCGCAGCGTCGCCGCCGACCTCGCGCCGCTCGCGATCGCGGCCGGTTACGAATTGTCGCTCGATACCGCAACCGATCGGGTCGAGACGCTGGGCGACCGCGCTGCGCTCGAGCGCGCGCTGACCAATCTTGTGCAGAACGCCATCCAGCATGGCGGCCGCCGCGGCACCATCACCGTCCATGTCGGCAGCGCCGCGACGATCGACGTGTCAGATGAAGGCGACGGCATTCCCAAGGATGAGCGCACGCGGATCTTCGATCCGTTCTATCGGCTTGCGCCGCTCGATCGCGGCGCCGGCCTCGGACTCAACATGGTGCGCGAGATCGCAAGGCTGCATGGCGGTCACGTCTCCGTGCTCGACGGCCCGAAGGGCGGCGCGAGGTTCCGTCTCACATTACCGCCGGCACCGTTCGCGTCGTAACACACGCAACATCTCGCAATGTTGTCGCAATGCAGACCCCGCAAAGAAGAGATCGCGCCGCGCAATCGAGTCGAGGCGCTGCGACACTTTGCTGGGAATCCCAATGGCACATGATCTCCTCTCTTTCTTCACGGCGTGGATGGCGGCCCCCGGCCGCGTCGGCGCCATCGCGCCCTCGGGCACAGCGCTCGCCGAACTGATCACACGCGACATCAGCGACAAGACCGGTCCGGTGCTGGAGCTCGGTCCTGGAACGGGCGCCTTCACCTATCAGCTACTGAAGCGCGGCGTGCGTCAGCAGGATCTTACGCTGATCGAATATGGTTCGGATTTCATGCGGCTGCTGCAGCTCCGCTTTCCCGGCGCGCGCGTGCTGTGGATGGACGCCGCTCGGCTGGCCGCGGAACGGCTGTATGACGGCGCGCCGGTCGGCGCCGTGGTCAGCGGACTGCCGCTGCTCAACATGTCGCCGCGCAAGGTGATCTCGATCGTCAGCGGCGCCTTCAGCTACATGCGTCCCAACGGCGCGTTCTACCAATTCACCTACGGCATGCGCTGCCCGGTGCCGCGGCCGATCCTCGACCGGCTTGGTCTGCGCGCCACGCTGGTCGATCGCGCCATTCTCAACGTGCCGCCCGCCGCGGTCTACCGGCTGACGCGACGTCCGCAATACAAGCTGATCACGCGCGACGTCACCCCCGTGGCCGATGCAGGTGTCTCACCGATCAAGAAGGAACGCCGGGCCAGCGAGGACTGCGCCGTCTGACGGCGCAGCTAAAGCATGATCCGGAAAAGTGCGAAGCGGTTTTCCGAAAAAGATCATGCTCAAACAAGGAGCTAAAGCGCGAGGATGATTTAACCTAATCTCATCGCGCTTTAGTGGCGGCTTACATCAGCCGGCTTTGCTTCGCAGCCGCCTCGATGAACGATGCAAACAGCGGATGCGGTTCGAAGGGCCGCGACTTCAGCTCGGGGTGGAACTGGACGCCGATGAACCAGGGATGGTCCTCGTACTCGACGATCTCAGGCAGCACGCCATCGGGCGACATGCCGGAGAAACGCAGGCCGTGCTGCTCGAGGCGATCCTTGTAGGCGGTGTTGACCTCGTAGCGATGGCGGTGCCGCTCCGAAATCTCGGTCGCGCCGCCATAGACCTGCGAGACGCGGCTGCCGCGGTTCAGCGCCGCGGGATAGGCCCCGAGCCGCATGGTGCCGCCGAGGTCGCCGCTCTGCGAGCGCTTCTCGAGCTCATTGCCGCGCAGCCACTCGGTCATCAGGCCGACCAGCGGCTCCTTGGTCGGGCCGAACTCAGTCGAGTTGGCTTCCTCGATGCCGACCAGATTGCGCGCCGCCTCGATCACGGCCATCTGCATGCCGAAGCAGATGCCGAAATACGGCACGTCACGCTCGCGCGCGAACTGCGCCGCACGGATCTTGCCCTCGGCGCCGCGCTGGCCGAAGCCACCGGGCACCAGGATGCCGTTGACGTGCTCGAGGAACGGCGCCGGGTCCTCGTTCTCGAACACCTCGCTCTCGATCCAGTCGAGATTGACCTTGACCTTGTTGGCGATGCCGCCGTGCGAGAGCGCCTCGATCAGCGATTTGTAGGCGTCCTTCATGCCGGTGTACTTGCCGACGATCGCGATCGTCACCGCGCCTTCCGGATTGCGGACGCGCTCGTTGATGACGTTCCAGCTCTGCAGCGCCGGCGGAATTTTCGCCGTGATGCCGAACGCGGCCAGCACTTCGTCGTCGAGACCGGCGGCGTGATAGGCCTCCGGCACGGCGTAGATGTTGTCGACGTCGCGCGCCTCGATCACGGCGCTCTCGCGCACGTTACAGAACAGGCCGAGCTTGCGGCGCTCTTCCTTCGGGATTTCGCGGTCGGTGCGGCACAGCAGGATGTCCGGCTGGATGCCGATCGAGCGCAGCTCCTTGACCGAATGCTGCGTCGGCTTTGTCTTGAGTTCGCCGGCACTTGGAATGTACGGCAAAAGCGTCAGGTGAATGTAGACGGCGTGCTCGCGCGGCAGCTCGTTCTTGAGCTGGCGGATCGCCTCGAAGAACGGCAGGCCCTCGATGTCGCCGACCGTGCCGCCGATCTCGACCAGCACGAAATCGTACTCGTCGTTGCCCGACAGCACGAATTCCTTGATCGCGTTGGTGACGTGCGGGACCACCTGGATGGTGGCGCCGAGATAGTCGCCGCGGCGCTCCTTGGTGATGATGTCCTGGTAGATTCGCCCGGTCGTGATGTTGTCAGCCTTGGTGGCCGGACGACCGGTGAACCGCTCGTAATGGCCGAGATCGAGATCGGTCTCGGCGCCGTCGTCGGTCACGAACACTTCGCCGTGCTGATACGGCGACATCGTTCCGGGATCGAGGTTGAGATAGGGATCGAGCTTGCGAAGGCGGACTTTGTAGCCCCTAGCCTGCAGCAAAGCGCCGAGCGCCGCTGAAGCCAGACCCTTGCCGAGCGAGGAGACCACGCCGCCGGTGATGAATATGTACCGCGCCATGGGACTTTACCTTTAAGCCGCTTCCTGCGATTCGCAAAACGAATCGGCTGTTCCCGGCAAACAAATCACCGGGCTGTGGGTTACGTTAAACTGAGAGCGATTTCAGAGCATTAATGGGGGTTTCGGATGCAGGATGCCAGCGCTGCATCCTGCATGGCGCCCCTGCTTTATTGCGACCGTGGTGCCTGCGGGCCGCTCGGGGCCTGCTGACCCTGCTGCTCGTCGGTCTTCTTCAGCGAATCGAGGATGCCGCCGGAGGTCGGAGGCGTCAGCGGCGCGCCACCCGCCGGCTGGGTCTGCGCCGGTGCGCCGGTGCCGATGATCGAGCTCGGCTTGCGGTCGTAGCCCGCATACCAGGACAGGAACAGGCTGGTGAGGAAGAAGCCGGCCGCCAGGATCGCAGTGGTCCGCGACAGCAGATTCGCGGTGCCGCGGCTCGACATGAAGCCGGCGCCGCCGCCCATGCCCAGGCCACCGCCCTCGGATTTCTGCAACAGCACCGCGCCGATCATGACGGCGACGATCATGAGATGGATAATGATAACGACAGTCTGCATCGCAAGCCTTCCGTCACAAGCCGCCAAGCGGCCAGACAAACGGCGCTATCGGCTCTACGGTTTTCGTGAAGTCGCGCCCTGTTACACGATTGCACCGGGCATTGTCACCCCCGAGATAGTCGCAATGGCTGACATCTCAAGCGGCGGCGATTGCGTCGGTTTGCGGCTTGATCGGAACCGGCCTTTTCCATTATAATAGACATATGGATACTTTGGTAGACGATCTGAGCCAACGCCTGGCGCAGCGGATCCGGCTGGAGCGCGACGGCCGGGGCTGGTCGCTGGCCGAGCTCGCCGAACGCGCCGGCGTCTCGAAGGCGACGATTAGCAAGATCGAGCGCGCCGAGGTCAGCCCGACCGCAGTCGTGCTGGTGCGGCTCGCCTCGGCCTTCGACCTCACGCTGGCCGGCCTGATGTTGCGCGCCGAAGGCCAGGGCGAGCGGCTATCGCGCGCCGCCATGCAGCCGGTCTGGAGCGATCCGGAAACCGGCTATCTGCGCCGCCAGGTGTTCAGCCGTCCCGATCACCCGGTCGAGCTGGTGCGGGTGGACATGCCGCCGAAGCAATCCGTGACCCTGCCCGCCTCATCCTACGCCCATATCCGCCAGCTGGTCTGGGTGCTGAGCGGCAGCCTCGTCATCACCGAAGGCGGCGCACGCCATGTGCTCGCGAGCGGCGATTGCCTCGGCTTCGGACCGCCCGCCGAGACCACCTTCGCCAACGAAACCAACGCCGGCTGCACCTACGTGGTCGCCCTGGCCCGGAGCTGATGCATGTCGCAGTTTGCCATCAAGCCGCTCGCCGATGCGCCGACGATTCGCCGCGCGCTCAGCGAGCTGTTGATTGAGACCGTCGCCAGCGGCGGCTCCGTGAGCTTCATGCATCCGTTGTCGCCGGATGACGCCGATGCATTCTGGCAGGACTCGCTTGCTGCCGCGGCACGCGGCGAGCGAATCGTGCTCGGCGCGTTCGACGGCGACAACCTGATCAGCACCGTGACGCTGCTGCTCAAGCTGCCGCCGAACCAGCCGCATCGCGCGGAGATCGCCAAGATGATGACGCGCGTCACCCACCGCAACCGCGGCGTCGCGACCGCATTGCTGCGCGCCGCCGAAGCGCTCGCGATCGGCCACGGGCGCACGCTGCTGGTGCTCGACACCGCCGTCGATGACGGCGCCGCGCCGCTCTACGAGAAGCAGGGCTTTCAGCTCAGCGGCATCATCCCGGATTACGCGCTGAAGCCGCATGGCGGCCTCACCGGGACGATGATCTATTGGAAGAAGATCGGGGCTGCAGCGACGACCGCGTGAAGCAGCCGCGTCCCCGTCATCCTGAGGTGCGAGCCTTGCGGCGCAATTGCGCCGCTGGGCGAGCCTCGAAGGATGAATCGGCCACTGGCCGGGCCGTCGCCCCTTCGAGACGCGCGCGGTGCGCGCTCCTCAGGGTGACGGAGAGAGAGATCGCGTACCGGCCTAACAGCCCGCCGCGATCGCCAGGAAGTCAGCCGCCTTCAGGCTGGCGCCGCCGACCAGCGCGCCGTTGACGTTGGCGACGGCCATCAGCTCGGCCGCGTTGGACGGCTTCACCGAGCCGCCATAGAGGATCCTGATCTTGTTTCCCTCGCCCTTGAAGCGATCGGTGAGCTGACCCCGGATAAATCTATGAACTTCCTCGACATCTTTCGCCGTCGGGGTGAGGCCGGTGCCGATCGCCCAGACCGGCTCATAGGCCACCACCAGATTGGCCGCGGTCGAGCCGTCGGGCAGCGAGCCCGCAAGCTGGGTGCCGCAGACATCGAGCGTCTTGCCGGCGTCGCGCTGCTCGCGCGTCTCGCCGATGCAGACGATCGCGGTCAGGCCGGCGCGCCACACGGCCTCCGCCTTCTGCCGAATCAAAGCATCGGTCTCACCATGGTCGGCGCGCCGCTCGGAGTGGCCGACGATGATGGCGACCGCGCCAAGGTCTTTGAACATTTCCGCCGAGAGGTCGCCGGTGTGGGCTCCCGACGCCTTCGGATGGCAATCCTGGGCGCCGACGGCGACCTTCGAGCCGCGCGCCTTGTCGGCAAAGGCGCCGACCAAGGTCGCCGGCGGACAGACAAGGAGATCGGCCCTCCCGGCGACATCGCCGGCGCCGGCCAGCATCGCCTCGAACTCGGCAAAAGAGGATTTCAGGCCGTTCATTTTCCAGTTGCCGGCGATCAGCGGCCGGATGGTGTCGGTCATGTCGGATTTCCCATCATTCAAGCGTGCCCCTGCGCTATCAGAGCCGGGCGGCGACTTCCAGAGTGCGGCTTCGCGCCTGCCGTGCGACGCTTCCGCCCGCGCGCCCGAGGTTGCGGGGGGACACGAGCCACTTTATAAGCGTTTTCAATTCGGTGACGCCCTGCTGCGGGACAAAAGTCTCGACTTTTAGCTCCCACGTGGGCACGACCCGGTTCCCCTCCTGTAAAACAAGTTGGACCCATGCTTCGAGGAATGCGGAAAGCCTCATCAAACTGGCTCGGCAAGACGATTATGGCCGTGGTGATGGGCGTTTTGATCGTCAGTTTCGGAATTTGGGGCATTGCCGACATCTTCAAGGGGTTTGGCCAGTCGACCTTCGCCAAGGTGGGCGGGACCGAGATTTCGGCCGAGCAATTCCGGCAGATCTACACCGACCGCCTGCAGCAGCTCGGCCGCCAGTTCGGCCGTCCGCTGACCCCAGACCAGGCGCGCGCCTTCGGGATTGACCGTCAGGTGTTGCAGCAGACGCTCGCGGAGGCCGCGCTGGACGAGGAAGCGCGCCGCATGGGCCTCAACCAGTCCGACGCCGAGGTGCTGCGCACGATCTACAACGATCCGAACTTCAAGGGCCTCAACGGCCAGTTCGATCCGCAGCGCTTCCAGTCCGTGATCCGCAACTTCGGCTACACCGAGGGCCGCTACATCGCCGAGCAGCGCCGCGTCGGCCTGCGGCGGCAGATCGCCGGCACCATCTCGTCCGGGATCGAGCCGACCAAATCGATGGTCGAGGCGCTGACCCGTTTCCAGAACGAGCAGCGCTCGATCGACTTCGTGACGCTCGGCGCCGCGCAAGCCGGCACCATCGACGCGCCCTCGCCCGAGGCGCTGGCCGCCTATTTCGAGGACCACAAGGTCCAGTTCCGCGCGCCCGAGTACCGCAAGATCGCCTTCGTCGCGATCACGCCGGAAGAAATCGGCAAGTGGGAAACCGTGTCCGACGAGGATGCCAAGAAGATCTTCGAGGAGCGCAAGGACCGGCTCAGCAAGCCGGAGAAGCGCGAGGTCTCGCAGATCGTGTTTCCGGACGCCGGTGAGGCGCAGGCCGCCCGCGCCCGCATCACTTCGGGTGCCTCGTTCGACGACATCGCCAAGGAGCGCAAGCTCAATCCCGCCGACGTCAATCTGGGCCTGGTCGCGAAGTCTGCGATCCTCGATCCGGCCGTCGGCGACGCCGCCTTCTCGCTGCCCGCGGGTGAAGTCAGCCAGCCGGTCCAGGGCCGCTTCGGCGTGGCGCTGGTCAAGGTCGGCAAGATCGAGCCCGGCGTGACCCCGAGCTATGAGAGTCTTGCGCAGCAGGTGAAGAACGAGATCGCGACCGAGCGCGCCCGCACCAAGGTCGCCGAACTCCGCGACAAGATGGAAGACGAGCGCGGCGGCGGCTCCAGCGTCGTCGACGCGGCGCAGAAGCTGAAATTGACCGCCGTCACCATCGACGCCATCGATCGCTCGGGGCGTCTGCCGAACGGCCAGGTCGCCTCGAACA
The DNA here is from genome assembly GCA_036383375.1 of Bradyrhizobium sp. Lineage (GTDB taxonomy): Bacteria > Pseudomonadota > Alphaproteobacteria > Rhizobiales > Xanthobacteraceae > Bradyrhizobium. The sequence continues at coordinate 16,378 of DASVOL010001009.1, forward strand.
TCCCGCGCGGCCTCGACGTGGTGTCGCAGGCCTTCAACAGCGACGTCGGCGTCGACAACGATCCGATCCAGTTCAACAACGGCTATGTCTGGTACGACGTGCTCGGCATCACGCCGTCGCGCGAGCGCACCCTCGACGAGGTCCGCGACCAGGTCGAGGCCAAATGGCGCGAGGACCAGATCTCCGCCAAGCTGCGCGCCAAGGCGACCGAGATCGTCCAGAAGCTCGACGGCGGCGCCAAGCTCGCCGACGAGGCCACCGCGGCCGGCGTCAAGGTCGAGACCGCCGCGAACTTCCGCCGCGAGGCGACGCTGCCCAACGTGCCGGCCGGCGTGATCGCGGCCGCCTTCCGCACCGCCAAGGACGGCGACGGGCAGACCTCGGCCGCCGGAGGCAGCCAGTGGGTGGTGTTCCGCGTCACCGATGTGACGGTGCCCCCGGTCGACTTCGCCTCCAACGAGGTCAAGCAGCTCTCCGAGGCGCTGCGGCGCTCGCTCAGCGACGAGCAGGTCGCGCAATATGTCGCGAAGATCGAGACCGACATCGGTGTGACCGTCAACCAGGCAGCCTTCGCACAGGTGACAGGCGCAAATAATTGAGCATGATCGGGACAGCGCGACAACGCGCTGCGCGGCGATCAAGCTCCAACAACAGACCCTGAGCCAGCGAATGGACGACCTGAAATCGATCATCGGAAAAGTCGCCACCGGCGCCACGCTGACGCGTGAAGAGGCGGCGTCCGCCTTCGACAGCATGATGTCGGGCGAAGCCACGCCCTCGCAGATGGGCGGCTTGCTGATGGCGCTGCGGGTGCGCGGCGAGACCGTCGAGGAGATCACCGGCGCGGTGACCGCGATGCGCGGCAAGATGCTGCCGGTCACCGCACCGGCGGAGGCCGTCGACATCGTGGGCACCGGCGGCGACGGCTCCGGCTCGGTCAACGTCTCGACCTGCGCGGCCTTCATCGTGGCCGGCGCCGGCGTGCCCGTCGCCAAGCACGGCAACCGCGCGTTGTCGTCGCGTTCGGGCGCCGCTGACGTGCTGGCCTCGCTCGGCGTCAAACTCGACCTGACGCCTGCGCAGGTCGGGCGCTGCGTCAAGGAGGCCGGCATCGGCTTCATGTTCGCGCCTTCGCATCATCCGGCCATGAAGAACGTCGGCCCGACCCGGGTCGAGCTCGCCACCCGCACCATCTTCAACCTGCTCGGGCCGCTGTCGAACCCGGCCGGCGTCAAGCGACAGATGGTCGGCGTGTTCTCGCGGCAATGGGTGCAGCCGCTGGCGCAGGTGCTGAAGAACCTCGGCTCGGACAAGGTCTGGGTCGTGCACGGCTCCGATGGCCTCGACGAGATCACCCTCACCGGCCCGACTTTCGTTGCAACGCTCGAGAACGGCGAGATCCGGACCTCAGAGGTGACGCCTGAAGATGCCGGCCTCGGCCGCGTCGGCGGCGAAGCGCTGAAGGGCGGCGACGCCGATGCCAATGCGATCGCGCTGTCGAGCGTGCTCCAGGGCAAGCCGAGCGCCTATCGTGACGTCGCTTTGCTCAACGCGGCCGCTGCGCTGATCGTGGCCGGCCGTGCCAAGGACCTCAAAGAGGGCGTGGCGATCGGCGTCCAGTCGCTCGACAGCGGCGCGGCCGCGGCGCGGCTGAAGCATCTGGTCGCGGTTTCCAACGGCTGAGAGCGCGAGACATGTCCGACATCCTGACCAAGATCGAGGCTTACAAGCGCGAGGAGATCGCTGCCGCCAAGCGCGCCCGTCCGCTCGCCGAGGTCGAGGCGCAGGCGAAGGCGGCCTCAGCCCCGCGCGGCTTCGTCCGTGCGCTGAAGGACAAGCATGCACGCGGCGACTACGCGCTGATCGCCGAGGTGAAGAAGGCCTCGCCCTCGAAGGGGCTGATCCGGGCCGACTTCGATCCGCCCGTGCTGGCGAAAGCCTATGAGGCCGGCGGCGCGGCGTGCCTGTCGGTGCTGACGGACGCGCCCTCGTTCCAGGGCCATCTCGACTTCATGGTCGCGGCCCGCGCGGCGACCAATCTGCCGGTGCTGCGCAAGGATTTCATGTTCGACACCTATCAGGTGGCGGAGGCGCGCGCCCACGGCGCCGACTGCATCCTGATCATCATGGCCGCGCTCGATGACACGGCGGCAATGGAGATCGAGGACGCGGCGCTCGGCTACGGCATGGACGTGCTGATCGAGATCCACGACCGCGCCGAGCTCGACCGTGCCCTGAAACTTCGCTCGCCGATGATCGGCGTCAATAACCGCAATCTGCGCACCTTCGAGACCACGCTCGCGACCAGCGAGGCGCTGGCGCCGCTGATCCCGCGCGACCGCCTGATGGTCGGCGAAAGCGGCATCTTCACATCAGAGGATCTCGCCCGCCTCGAGCGCGTCGGAATGTCGACCTTCCTGGTCGGCGAGAGCCTGATGCGCCAGGAGAACGTCACTGCGGCCACCCGCACCTTGCTGACGCGGCAGGCGGCACCGCGCGCCACCGGCACGCGCTGACGCGATGGCACGCAAGGCCAAAGCCGGATCCAAGGAACCCGGCACCGCCCTCACCCATATCGACGCCAAGGGCGAGGCGCGGATGGTCGACGTCTCGGCCAAGCCGGCGACCGAACGGACCGCGGTCGCCGAAGGCCGCGTCCTGATGAGCAAGGCAACGCTGGCGCTGATCGAAACCGGCCAGGCCAAGAAAGGCGACGTGCTGGCGACCGCACGGATTGCAGGCATCATGGCGGCAAAGCGGACCTCGGAATTGATCCCGCTCTGCCATCCGCTGGCGCTGACCAAGGTCACGATCGACATCGCAACCGACCGCAAGCTGCCCGGCTGCATCGTCCGCGCCGGCGTCAAGGTGACCGGGCCGACCGGAGTCGAGATGGAGGCGCTGACCGCGGTTTCGGTCGCCTGCCTGACGATCTACGACATGGTCAAGGCGGTCGACCGCGGCATCCGGATCGAAGGCATTCACCTGGTCGAGAAGATCGGCGGAAAGTCCGGGCACTATCGCGCGAACAAGTGATTGCGAGTGCGTTCGATCACTTCAGCGAGCCGCTGATCGTATTGAAGGTGCCCGAGAGCCTGGTGCCAACGCCTTTCACCGCTGCAATGATCGCGATGGCGATGCCGGTTGCGATCAGCCCGTATTCGATCGCGGTAGCGCCGGTTTCGTCGGCCCAAAAACTCTGCACAAGCCTCTTCATGATGACACCTTCACGCCCTGGAATTTCGCGCAACCACACGCAAACAACGTGCCGACGCCAAGATCGAGCAACCTCATCGACTTAGATCGTAAACAGATGATTGCATCGGCCTTGCGCCCGGCAAGGGATTCCGCGTCGCGCTTCGCGACCGGCAGAATCTGCAGTTTTCGCTTGGGAACTTGTTGTCCTGATATCGATCAGCGCTGAAACGATGTCGCGGCCTCGTCAAACTGCATCAGCAGCAATTGCCTCGTTTCGCCCAGCCGGAGAGGAGTCTTTAGCGTCAACGCGGAACGGCGCAGCAAATCACCCCTGTCTGCAACCATTCGTTAACCAATCTCGCTAACCGGCGCTCCATCTCGTTTGGATACGACTTTCGCGGGCCGGAGGTGCGTGAAAGCTACTTCCGGGTGAAACACCTGGAAGCGATAGCGTCAGATGAATCAAAACGGCAGCGCCTCGTTCAACGTCACCTCGGTGATCGGCAGTGGTCCGATCCGCTGGCTGATCCTTGGCGGCGCCGTGCTGATGGCCGCGATCGCGATCGGCGCCACCCTGATGGCGGGGAACTTCCGCGAGCGCGCCTTGCACAACAGCGAGCGCGAGCTCGAGAACACCGTGCTGCTGCTGGCGCGGCATTTCGACCAGCAGCTCGACGACCTCGAGGTGGTCCAGCGCGACCTGATCGCGTTCATGCGCGACAACGGGATCGCGACGCCGGAGAACTACAAGCGCCGGATGTCCGCCGCCGACATCCATGCGATGCTCAAGTCCAAGATGGACGCGCTGTCCAATGTCGGCAGCCTCAACGTGTTCGATGCCGACGGCGCGCTGATCAACAGCTCGGGCGCCTGGCCGCTGCCGCAGGCCTCGATCGCCGATCGCGACTACTTCAATATCTTCAAATCCAGCCCCTACTCGCCCGACATGATGGTCGCGCCGGTGGTCAGCCGTGTCAGCGGAAACTGGACCACCGCGATCGTCCGCAAGGTCACGGGCCCGCATGGCGAATTCCTCGGTGTCGTCGGGCGCGGCATCGAGCCGGCGACCTTCGAGAAGTTCTTCTCGACCGTTGCGCTCGGCGATGGCGCCGCGATCTCGATGCACCATCGCGACGGCACGCTGCTGGCGCGCTATCCCCATGTCGAGGAGATGATCGGGAAGAACTTCCGCGCCGGCCCGGCCAATCAGCAGCAGGTGTTCGAACTGCCGCAAAGCACCTCGCGCATGACCAGCCCGGTCGATGGCAAGGACCGCCTGGTATCGTCGCGGGCGCTGACCAAATTCCCGATCGTGGTCGTTGCCACGACCACCACGGAAGCGGCGCTCGCCAACTGGCGCGAGCAGATCGGCATGCTGATCGCGGTGACCGCAGCATCGGTGCTGGCGATCGCGATCCTGCTGACGCTCGTGGTGCGCAAGCTGCTGCAGCAGCACCGCACACAGCAGCAGCGCCTGACGCTGGAGAAGCTCCGGCTCGACACCGCCGTCAACAACATGACGCAGGGGCTGTTGCTGTTCGATGCCGCGCAACGCCTCGTGATCTGCAACAAGCGCTATATCGAGATGTACGGATTGTCCGCCGACATCATCCGGCCCGGCTGCAGCTTCCGCGACGTCGTCGTGCATCGCCACCTGACCGGCTCGTTCCAGGGCGACGTCGAGCGCTACGTCAACCTCGTGCTGCGCGACGTCGGCATCCGCAACACCATGGTGATCGCAACGCCCGACGGGCGCTCGATCCAGGTGGTCAACGAGCCGCTGGCCGATGGCGGCTGGCTTGCGACCCACGAGGACGTCACCGAGCGCCGCCGCGCCGAGGAGCGCATCACGCATCTTGCCCACTACGATGCGCTCACCGACCTGCCGAACCGCGCGCTGTTCCACGAGGAGATCAGGCGCGAGCTGCCGCACGTCACGCCCGACAGCCAGCTCGCGGTGCTCTATATCGACATCGATGAATTCAAGGGCGTCAACGACTCGCTCGGCCACATGGTCGGCGACGAGCTGCTCAAGTCCGTCGCGCGGACGCTATCCGGCGTGATCGGCGACGGTGATTTCGTCGCCCGGCTCGGCGGCGACGAATTCGCGATCGTGCAGACCGGCGTGAAGAACGACATCGAGGTCACCGACCTCGTCGCACGGATCTATGAGGTGATCCGCTCGCCCTATCAATGCCTCGGCCACCAGGTCACGACCGACGCCAGCATCGGCATTGCGCTGGCGCCAAGGGACGGCACCGATCTCGACCAGATCATGAAGAACGCCGACCTTGCAATGTATGCGGCGAAGTCGGCCGGCCGGCGCGTCGCGCGTTTCTTTGAACCGGCGATGGACGCCGATGCCCGCGCCCGCCGCGAGCTCGAGGTGGAGCTGCGGCAGACCATCACTGCTGGCAGTGGGCTCGAAGTGTATTACCAGCCCTGCGTCGACCTGCGCAGCAACGAGATCACCGGCTGTGAGGCCCTGGTGCGCTGGCGCCATCCGGTGCGCGGCATGATCTCGCCGGCCGACTTCGTGCCGATCGCCGAGGAGACCGGCCTGATCAACCAGCTCGGCGAATGGGTGCTGATGACGGCCTGCAAGGAAGCCGTGAACTGGCCCGATCACGTCAAGCTCGCGGTCAACGTCTCGCCGGTGCAGTTCCGGACCGGCACGCTGGCGCTCAAGGTGATCGCGGCGCTGGCGGCATCGGGACTGTCGGCGGGTCGGCTGGAGCTCGAGATCACCGAGGCGGTGCTGATCCGCGACGACGAGACGGCGCTGGCCGCCTTGCACCAGCTCCGCGCCATCGGCATCAGGATCGCGCTCGACGATTTCGGCACCGGCTATTCGTCGCTGAGCTATTTGAAGCGTTTCCCGTTCGACAAGATCAAGATCGACCGCTGCTTCGTCACCGACATCGCCGACCCGCAGGGCTCGGCGGGCATCGTCGAGGCCGTCGTCAACATCGCCGCCGAGCGCAGCATGACCACGACGGCGGAAGGCGTCGAGACCGCGCAGCAGCAGCAATTGCTGCGCGAGCTCGGCTGCTCGGAAATGCAGGGCTATCTGTTCAGCCCGCCCAAGCCGGCCGCCCAGATCCGCGAGCTCCTGGCCGGGCATCGTCGTGGCCCCGCCGCAGGTCCGACCGCCACGCGCCGGCGCAAACCTGTCGCCGGCGCGGCCTGACCGCCTGATCAGGAGACCCCCGCGCTTGGCTCAGTCGAACACCGACCTCGATGCTGTTGCCGCTGCGGAGCACGCACTTGCCGCGGCGCATCTGACGCTCGACCTGGATGTGATCAATCGATTGATCCATCCGGACTACGTCATCGTGCAACCCGGCGGGGCGATCGAGACCAAGGCGGACGTGCTCGCTTCGTACCGGAGCGGAACACGCCATTGGGACGCCGCGCGTGTCGACGAGCTTGATATCCGGTTGTACCAGGAAACGGCGGTCGTCGTCGGCCGCTGGCTGGCGTCAGGCCGCAACGGTCCGGCTTCGTTCGACTATCAAGCGCGATTTCTGTCGGTCTGGGTCAAGCTCGGCGGCCGCTGGCAAAATCTCGCCTACCAGGCCACCGAGATCGCGCAAGATCACGGACGCGAAACACCCCATTGATGCGCAACGAGGTGGGTCCGAGATGGGCGGCAAGGTCCATGGGACCTTGCCGCAGCGATCGGGTTCGACCGGAAATGTCGGCGCCTAGTTCGGCACCGGCCGCTTCTGCGCGGCCTTGTCGGCGTTCTTGGCGTCGGCGTTCACGGTGACGCCGCGCAGCTGGTTGAACGCCGCGGCCAGCGCCTTGTCGTTCTTCTCGTCCGGCGGCACGTAGGACTGCGAACCGGTCTGCTCGGCGCCCTCGGCGGAGAGGTGGCCGCGCATCGAAGCCTCGCCCTTGATCTCGGAGCGGGTCTTGAACTCGTCCGGCACGTCCTGCAGCACCTCGATGTCGGGCTTGATGCCAAGCGCCTGGATCGAATGGCCCGACGGGGTGAAATAGCGCGCCGTGGTCAGCGCCAGCGCGCCATTGCCGGCGCCGAGCGGAATGATGGTCTGCACCGAGCCCTTGCCGAACGAGCGGGTGCCGATCAGGGTCGCGCGCTTGTGGTCGTGCAGCGCGCCGGCGACGATTTCGGAGGCCGAGGCCGAGCCGCCATTGATCAGCACCACGAGCGGCTTGCCCTTGGTCATGTCGCCGCCATGGGCGGTGAAGCGCTGGGTCTCTTCCGGATTGCGGCCGCGGGTCGAAACCACCTCGCCGCGCTGCATCAAGGTCGAAGTCACCGAGACCGCCTGGTCGAGCAGGCCGCCCGGATTGTTGCGGAGGTCGACGACATAACCGTCAAGTTTATCCTGCGGGACCTGCTTCTGGATCTCGCCGATCGCCTTGCGCAGGCCCTCGGTGGTCTGCTCGTTGAACGAAGTGATGCGGATATAGCCGATGTCGCCGCCCTCGACGTGATACTTCACCGGGCGCACGCGGATAATCTCCCGTGTGATCGAGACCTCGATCGGCTTGTCGGCGTCCTTGCGGATGAGCTTCAGCCGGATCGAGCTGTTCGGCGCGCCCTTCATCTTGTTGACGGCCTGGTCGAGCGTCAGGCCCTGAATCTGCTCATCGTCGATCGTGGTGATCACGTCGCCCGACATGATGCCGGCGCGCGAAGCCGGCGTGTCGTCGATCGGCGCCACCACCTTGACGAAGCCGTCTTCCATCGTGACCTCGATGCCGAGCCCGCCGAACTCGCCATGCGTGGTCTCCTGCATCTCCGCCCAGCCCTTCTCGTTCATGTAGCGGGAGTGCGGATCGAGCGAGGAGATCATGCCGTTGATCGCCCCTTCGACGAGCTTGGAGTCCTCGGGCTTCTCGACGTAGTCGGTCTTGATCTTCTCGAACACCTCGCCGAACAGATTGAGTTGCGAATAGGTGTTGTCGGCATGCGCAGCGGCATTGGCGACGGCGAACAGATGCGCCCCCTGCGGCGAGGCCACGAGCAGGGTCAGACACGCTCCCGCAACCGTCCCGAGGAAGAAGCCAACATGTTTGCGCATTATCCGCGATCCTTTTTCGCTATCGGCCGGCAACGTTCCGCAACGTTCGCCTGCCCCACCCCGACGGGGGCACCACACAACGGCTTTTTGGTCGGATCAAGGCCGCCTTGTCACTGGACCATTACGGTCCTGTCACGATGCCCTGGTCAGCCCCAAAATCAGCATTTAGTCACCCCAGGGCCGGCCTCAAGTCAGGTCCCGGTCGGTCTCTGGCCCAGCCTCCCGCAACCCGTTCTGCCAGGTCGACGGCCGGGTCCCGAATCCGCGCTTGGCCCGGGTGCCCAACCAATAGCCAAACTGCGGAGGAACATTGCGAAATGGCCCTTCAACCCCGAGTTTTAGGGCGGCATCCATCGGCCAGTTCGGGTTATTGAGGATCTCCCGGCCGACCGCGATCAAATCTGCTTGTTTGTCACGCAGGATTTGCTCAGCCTGATCGCCGTGAATAATCAGACCGACCGCCATGGTCATGATATCGGCGTGCCGGCGGACATATTCCGCCAGCGGCACCTGATAGTTGTATTTGATCTCCTTGCCCAGGATCGGCGCCATCTCGCTGATTCCCCCCGACGAGCAGTCGATCACGTCGACGCCCTTCCCCTTCAGGATCGCCGCCAGCCGCGCGCTCTGCTCCGGCCCCCAGCCGGCATTGTCCTCGACCGACAGCCGCACGAACAGCGGCTTATGATCCGGCCAGTAGCCGCGCACGGCCTCGGTCACCTCGATCAGGAAGCGCATCCGGTTGGCTTCCGAGCCGCCATATTCATCGCTGCGCTGGTTCGAACGCTCCGAGAGGAATTCGTGCACGAGATAGCCATGGGCGCCGTGCAGCTCCAGCACCTCGAACCCTGACTCATGCGCGCGCCGCGCCGCCTGCCCCCAGGCCGCGACGAGGTCCTTCACCTCATGCGTTTCCAGCGCCCGCGGCACCGGCCAGCGCTCGCTATGGGCGATCGCGCTCGGCGCCACCGGGGTCCAGGCATCCCAATCCTCGATCGCGGCGCTGCGTTCGAGCGGACGGTCGCCCTCCCAGGGGCGGCTCGCGCGCGCCTTGCGGCCGGAATGGCCGAGCTGGATGCCGGCCACTGCGTTCTGCTGCTTGATGAAGCTGACGAGCCGGCTGAGCGGCGCAACGAACTTGTCGTCCCAGATGCCGAGATCGCCGATCGTTCCGCAACCGCGACGCTCGACCTTGGTCGATTCCACGATCACGAGACCGGCGCCGCCGGCGGCGAACTTGCCGGCATTCATCAGATGCCAGTCGGTCGGAAAGCCCTTCTCGGCGGAATATTGATGCATCGGCGGCACCACGATGCGGTTCTTCAGCGTGACGCCGCGGGTGCTCATCGGCGAAAACAGCAGCATGTCGGACATCGCTTCCTCATAAGACGTCGTGCCCCGGCGCGAGGCACCGATATCTGGCCGACGTTGTATTTGCCGCCGACGATATACGCACCGCGCGATGGCCGATAGAGGCGCACGGCGAACGCCGGACACGCGGGAGTAGCAATTTTCAAACCGCTTCGCTACGCTGCAAGCCCCGCCTTTCCTGGCTGTCGTCATGGCCGCTTACCGCACAAGTCCCGGCTTCTTCGAAATCCCTCACGCCGCCGTCTACGCGCTGATGACGGTGACCGTCCTGGCGTCGGGGTTTTGCTTCATCCAGGCTGGCGGCGCATCGGCGCCGCCAGAGCTGCTGTTCCGCTATGGCGGAATGTACACGGGCGCGCTGGCACGGCACGAATATTGGCGGCTGTTCGCCTACGGCTTTCTGCACGTCAATTTCATTCATCTCGCCACCAACATGCTGTGTCTCGTGCTGTGGGGCGGGCATCTCGAGCGGCGGGTCGGGCCGACCTACTTCGTCATCATCTATCTCTGCGCGATGGTGTTCGGCGCCATCGTCGGCAATGCGACCCACACGACGCCCTATCTGACGGTCGGCGCTTCCGGCGCCACCTCTGGCATTCTCGGCGCATTGCTCTGCCTGTGGATCCTCGGCAAGCTCGATGTCCGCTTCGACTTCTTCGCAATCAATATCGGGCTGAACATTGCGTTCGCGATCAGCAATTCGCGGATCGACTGGGGCGTGCATCTCGGGGGCTTCGCGGCGGGCCTGATCGGCTGCGCGCTGCTCGACGTCGTCGAGAAGCTCAACGCCTACGTGCTTCGCTGCCGGTTTCCGGAGGCAGTGAAGATCAATCTCGCGCTGCTCGCCGGTGTGGCCGCGCTCGGCTTGTGGGCCGGTCAGACCCTGGCGCCGGGCATGCCGGGATGGACCATGGCCGCAGGATTTGTCGTCGCATGCTGCGCCGTGATCAAGCTGGTCGATCTCGCGCTGTCGATCAGGAAGGGCCTCGCCGCGGTCATCATCGCGCTGACCTGTGCCAACGCCGCCTGCGTGGCCCTCGGCGGCTGGGTGCTGGCGACGACGTCGGTCTGTGTTGCACGCCGAGCCGGTGGAGCCGGCCCGCTCGAGAACCTGCACAATGCGTTCTGCGACAATCCCCTGCTCGTGACCGCACTGGTCGCAGTCGGGGCTGCCGCGCTGACGCTGCTGCTTTGCTCAAAGGAGATCCACCGCGGGATCGAGGACGTCGGCTTCGTCGGCAGCTCGTTGCGCGCCGAGCGCAACCGCCGTCACGGGCTCTGATCCTACTGCGCGGGCTTCCGGTTCGCCGACACGTCCGTCGGACAGTCTGCCCCGCATGCGATCGCTTTCTTCTGGTCGGCAACACGCCAGACCAGCAGCGCGACCAGGACGATGATGGTGACGGTGAGCTTGGCCAACGTGTCGTGATTCAATTCCAGCTCCGGACAACAATCAGATAAGCGACAATCATCAGCCGCGCACAAAAAAGACCCAGCCCATCGGAGGCCGTGCCCGGCCCTCGACCAGACCAGTCGCCATCATGGTACGGAGCTGACGTGGCCTGCAAGCTTTCAGGTCTGCATGGCAGCACGGCACA
>DASVOL010001010.1:0-1822 GCA_036383375.1 Bradyrhizobium sp.
CGGATGCAGCGTCATCCGCACCGTCATGGCGTCGACCAGCATCTTGTCCCAGGTCACGTCGGGGAATTCCTGTGCCACCTCGGCCGCGATCTCGTCCCACATCACCATGCCGTGGCGCTGCGCGTTCGACTTCGTCACCACAGTGAGGAATTTGCGCGGCCGCGACTGTGCGAGCTGGAACGCGTAGCGCATGATCCGCGTCACGCCGACGCGCGTGAAGACGGCGACTTCGGTGCCGACCTCTTCCGGCAGGCCGCGGTGCGCACGTCCGCCCATCCCGGCATATTCGCCCTCGGAGTTCTCGCGCACGATCACCCAGTCGAGATCGCCGACGCCGACATTGCGCAGCGGCGAAGCGACGCCGGGCAGGATTTTGGTCGGCCGCACATTGGCGTACTGGTCGAAGCCCTGGCAGATCGGCAGCCGCAGGCCCCACAGCGTGATGTGGTCGGGCACATCAGGCGCGCCGACCGCGCCGAAATAGATCGCGTCGAAGTTCTTCAGATCTTTGAGCCCGTCGGCCGGCATCATTACGCCGTGCTTCTTGTAATAGTCCGAGCCCCAGTCGAAGGTCTTGACGTTGAAGCTGATGTCGCCTGAGCGCTTCGCCAGCGCCTCGAGCACGCGGACACCCGCGGAGATCACTTCGGGGCCGATGCCGTCGGCGGGGATGGCGGCGATGGAATGGGTACGCATGGGGTTTCTCCGGATGAGTGGTTAGCGGGTTCGCACGGGATTGGGTTGCGGTTCGGCCTGTACAGGCGCGTTCTGCGCGCGCGACAGCAGCAGCGTGAGCACGGCCGAGAGCACCAGCAGGGCGGCAACGAAATAGAGGCCGCCCTCGAAACTGCCGGTGCGCTCCTTGATCCAGCCGATCATCGCGGGGCCGACGAAGCCGCCGAGATTGCCGATCGAGTTGATGGTGGCGATCCCGGCCGCGGCGGCCGAGCCTGACAGGAACATGGTCGGCATGCTCCACAACGGCGGCTTCGACGAGGAGATGCCGATATTGACCAAGGTCAACGCCGCGATCACGGCGGCAAGGCCGGTCCACAATCCGGCAAGCGCAAGTCCCGCCGCCGCGATCAGGCAGGCGATCACGACGTGCCAGGTGCGTTCGCCGGAGCGGTCCGAATGCCGCGCCCACAACACCATGGCGACAACGGCGATGGTCGCCGGCACCGCGTTGAGGAAGCCGACCTGGATCGAAGAGAGGCCGAACGCCTTGATGATCTGCGGCGCCCACACGCCAAGTGTGTAGAGCCCGGCCGAGGTGCCGAAATAGACCAGCGCCAGCGCCAGCACGCGCGGATCGGCAAGGCCGCGCCAGATGCTGTGGCTCGCGGTGGCGGCCTTGCCGTCGTTTTCGGTCTTCATGGTCTTGACCAGCCAGGCGCGCTCGTCGTCCGCAAGCCATTTCGCCTGCTCCGGCCGGTCCGTCAGGAAGCCGAGCACGACGAAGCCGAGCAGCACGGCGGGTATGGCCTCCAGCACGAACAGCCATTGCCAGCCCTTGAAGCCGAACAGGCCGTCCATCTCCAGCAGCGCGCCGGACACCGGCGAGCCGAGCACGGTCGACAGCGGCGCCGCGGCCATGAACAGCGCGGTGACGGCGGCGCGCTGCCGCGCCGGGAACCAGTAGGAGAGGTAGAGGATGATGCCGGGGAAGAAGCCGGCTTCTGCGGCGCCGAGCAGGAAGCGCAGCACATAGAAGCTGGTCGCGCCCTGCACCAGCGCCATCGCTGCCGAGACCAGGCCCCAGGTGATCATGACGCGCGCGATCCAGATCCGCGCGCCGATCTTGTGCAGGATGATGTTGGAG
>DASVOL010001011.1:0-5299 GCA_036383375.1 Bradyrhizobium sp.
CTTTGCCGCCTGCGGTGGTCGCGCGAGCTCCATCAGCATACGCAGCGCCTCGACCACCGAGCGTTGCCGCACCGTGCTGCGGCCGATCGCGCCGAACCTCTGCTCGCGATGAACGATGCGGCCGTCGCGCGCGGCGACGGCGAAGTGCACCAGGCCGACCGGCTTGCCCGGTGTCGCGCCACCCGGGCCCGCGATCCCGGTGATCGAGACCGCGAGGTCGACGCCGGCCTTTTCCAGTGCGCCGATCGCCATCGCGGTCGCGGTTTCCTTGCTGACGGCGCCGAACGTCTCCAGCGTTGCCGCTTTGACGCCGAGCATCACCCGCTTGGCCTCGTTCGAATAGGTGACAAAGCCGCGGTCGATCACATCGGACGATCCGGGGATATCGGTGAGCGCGCCGGCGACCAGGCCGCCGGTACAGGATTCGGCGGTCGCGATCGTCAGCTTGCGCATCCGGCACAGGTCGAGCAGCGCGCGGGAGAGGGCACGAGCGTCGCTGCCGCCCATGTCAGGCACTCCAGCCGGTTTCATCCCAGGGGAGGCGGACCGTGGCACTCGCGGTTGCCGCGATGCCTTCCTCGCGGCCGGTGAAGCCGAGCCGCTCGCTGGTGGTGGCCTTGACCGCCACGCGCGAGATGTGGACGCCGGAGATCTCCGCGATCTTCGCTCGCATGGTGTCGCGCAGCGGGCCGATCTTCGGCCGCTCGCAGATCATCGTCACTTCGAGATTGGCGATCCGTCCGCCGCGCGCGGTGACGCGCTCGACGGCATATTTCAGGAATTGGTCGGAGGAGGCGCCCTTCCACTTGGCGTCGCTCGGCGGGAAATGCGAGCCGATGTCGCCATCGGCCAGCGCGCCGAGGATCGCGTCGACCAGCGCATGCAGCCCGACATCGCCGTCGGAATGCGCCAGGAATCCCTTGGTGTGCGGCACGCGGACGCCGCAAATCATGACATGGTCGCCGTCGCCAAAGGCGTGCACGTCGTAGCCGGTGCCGGTCCTGATGTCGCCGAGCTGGCTCGCGAGTCGCGCTTCCTCGCGCACGAAATCTTCGGGGGTGGTGAGTTTCATGTTGGCAGCATCGCCTTCAAACGTCGCAACGGTCAATCCCGCCCATTCGGCAAGCGCTGCATCGTCGGTGAAATCGCTGCGGCCCTCGCGCGCGGCACGACGATGCGCCTCCAATATTACGTCGAAACGAAATGCCTGCGGCGTCTGCGCGATCCGCAAGCGGGCGCGCTCCGGCGTCGCCTCGACATCGCCGGTATCGCCGGTGAGCTTGATCGTGTCGGTGACCGGAATCACGGGAATCGCAGCGCCGGTCCGGCCGGCCGCGGCGATCGCGCGCGAGATCACCGCCGACGTGACGAAGGGGCGCGCGGCATCGTGGATCAGCACGATGTCGGGCTTTGCGCCGGCGAGCGCCTCGAGTCCGGCATGGACCGAGGCCTGCCGGGTCGCGCCGCCCGGCGTCGGCGGTTGATGGCGGAGGCCTGCGACCGCTTCATCGAACAGCGCGGCATCGTCGGGATTGACCACCGGCTGCACCGCGAACACGTCGGGGTGGCCGGAGAACGCCTCCATGGCGCGGTAGATCACCGTCTGTCCGCCGATCGTCCGGTACTGCTTGGGTCCGCCTGCGCCGGCGCGCAATCCACGGCCGGCTGCGACAAGGATGGCTGCGGTACGCTCAGGCTTCGGCATGTTGAACCAGTGACAAGCAAATCGGGGATGAGGGGGACGGCGGGGGACCGCCGCGCACAGCCCTTAGCATGACCGCTGCGCAAAAACAGAGCGTTTGCCGATGACTGTGGGAAAAGCAGATTTTGTTGCAGTGCACTTGCACAGGTGGTAGGAATGTCTAAACCGTAGGCATGAGCCTTGACTGCACAAGAATTGTGCGCAGAATAGACGATGTCAGCTGCAATGGCGTGGCAGACAGAACGACGAGACGGCTGTGACCGGCGTGCAAAGTACTCCTCGTAACCCATTGAAGATAGGCGATATTGCTGTCGCCAACCGGGTTCTCCTCGCGCCCATGTCCGGCATCACCGACGCGCCCTTTCGGCGACTCGCTGCCACTTTGGGCGCCGGACTGGTGGTCTCCGAGATGACCGCCAGCGACGATCTGGTGAACGGCAAGCCGATGTCGAAGCTGCGTTGTGAGGCAGCCGGGATCGGGCCGCATGTGGTCCAGCTTGCCGGCTGCCAGACCCACTGGATGGCGGAGGGCGCGCGGATTGCAGAGGGCGCCGGCGCCGACATCATCGATATCAACATGGGCTGTCCGGCGCGCCACGTGACCGGCGGCCAGTCGGGCTCGGCCCTGATGCGCGACCTCGACCACGCGGTGACGCTGATCGAGGCGACGCTGGCGGCGGTCAAGGTGCCGGTGACGCTGAAGATGCGGCTCGGCTGGGACGACCGCTCGCTCAATGCGCCCGAACTGGCGCGCCGCGCCGAGGCATCAGGCGTGCAGATGATCACCGTGCATGGCCGCACCCGCTGCCAGTTCTACAAGGGCGAGGCCAACTGGAACGCGGTGCGCGCGGTCAAGGATGCCGTCACGATCCCGGTCGTGGTCAATGGCGACATCACCTCGTTCGACAAGGCGCTCGACGCGCTGGAGCTGTCGGGCGCCGACGCCGTCATGATCGGCCGCGGCGCGCAGGGCCAGCCCTGGCTGCCCGGCCAGATCGGCCGCCGGCTCGAGACCGGGGTCGCCGAGGCTGCGCCGTCGCTCGCCGAGCAGCTCAAGCATGTGCGCGCGCTCTATGACGAGGTCTGCAGCCACTATGGCCTGCGCATCGGGCTCAGGCATGCGCGCAAGCATCTCGGCTGGGCGCTGGAGACTGCGGCGGCCTATAGCTGCGCGCCGGCGGCAACGCTGAAGACCTGGCGGCAGGCGATCCTGACTTCAGAGGAGCCGTCCAGCGTGCATCGCGCACTCGAGGACGCCTATGACGACTTTGCCTGGAGTGCTGCCGCATGACGTCAGCCATGGAATTTCGCCGGCCCGTGCCCACCGACGGCGAGGCCATCCTCAACGCGCTGCCCAATCCGGTGCTGCTGGTCGCACCTGACGGGCGGATCGTCGATGCCAATATCGCGGCGGAATCCTTCTTCGAGATCTCGACGCAATTCTTGCGCCGGCAGTCGCTGAAGGAGCTGGTGCCGTTCGGCAGCCCGCTGCTCGCACTGATTGAGCAGGTGCGGGCCAGCGGCTCGCCGGTCAACGAATACAAGGTCGATCTCGGCACGCCGCGGATCGGCGGCGATCGCCAGGTCGACCTGCACGTCGCGCCGCTGACCGAGCGGCCCGGGCATATCGTGGTGATGCTGCAGGAGCGCACCATCGCCGACAAGATGGACCGCCAGCTCACCCATCGCAGCGCGGCACGCTCGGTGATCGCGCTGGCCGCGATGCTCGCCCATGAGATCAAGAACCCGCTGTCGGGCATCCGCGGCGCCGCGCAACTCCTCGAGCAGCAGGCGTCCTCCGAGGACCGGCTGCTGACGCGGCTGATCTGCGACGAGGCCGACCGCATCGTGACGCTGGTTGACCGCATGGAAGTGTTCGGTGACGACCGCCCGGTGGCGCGCGGGCCGGTCAACATCCATTCCGTGCTCGACCATGTGAAGCGCCTCGCGCAGTCCGGCTTCGCTCGCAACGTTCGCTTCATCGAGGACTACGATCCGTCGCTGCCGCCAGTGCTGGCCAACCAGGACCAGCTGATCCAGGTCTTCCTCAACCTCGTGAAGAACGCGGCTGAAGCGGTCGCCGATCTCGGCACCGATGCGGAGATCCACCTCACCACCGCGTTCCGGCCCGGCGTGCGGCTGTCGGTGCCGGGCAAGAAATCGCGGGTCTCGCTGCCGCTGGAATTCTGCGTCAAGGACAACGGCTCGGGCGTGCCCGAAGACCTGCTGCCGAACCTGTTCGATCCCTTCGTCACCACCAAGCAGACCGGCAGCGGGCTCGGCCTCGCGCTGGTCGCCAAGATCGTCGGCGATCACGGCGGCATCATCGAATGCGAGTCGCAGCCGCGCAAGACCACCTTCCGCGTGCTGATGCCGATGTACAGCGCCGCCAAGCAACACGACCAAAGCAACCGCGATGACGTTCCGGGTACGTCTTCGCCTGCCTCTCAGGACGCACGATGAGGAACACCAATGCCTGCAGGTAGCATACTTGTCGCTGACGACGACACCGCCATCCGGACCGTCCTGAACCAGGCGCTGTCGCGCGCCGGCTATGAGGTGCGCCTGACCGGCAACGCCGCCACGCTGTGGCGCTGGGTCAGCCAGGGCGAGGGCGATCTCGTCATCACCGACGTGGTGATGCCCGACGAGAACGCGTTCGACCTGCTGCCGCGGATCAAGAAGATGCGGCCGAATTTGCCTGTCATCGTGATGAGCGCGCAGAACACCTTCATGACCGCGATCCGCGCCTCCGAGCGCGGCGCCTACGAATATCTGCCGAAGCCGTTCGACCTGAAGGAGCTGATCACCATCGTCGGCCGCGCGCTGGCCGAGCCGAAGGAGCGGGTCTCCAGTCCCGCCGACGACGGCGAGTTCGACTCGATCCCGCTGGTCGGCCGCTCGCCGGCGATGCAGGAGATCTATCGCGTGCTGGCGCGGCTGATGCAGACCGACCTCACCGTGATGATCTCGGGCGAGTCCGGCACCGGCAAGGAGCTGGTCGCCCGCGCACTGCACGACTATGGCCGGCGCCGCAACGGCCCGTTCGTCGCGGTCAACATGGCGGCGATCCCGCGCGACCTGATCGAATCCGAATTGTTCGGCCATGAGCGCGGCGCGTTCACCGGCGCCAACACCCGTGCCTCCGGCCGCTTCGAGCAGGCCGAGGGCGGCACGCTGTTCCTCGACGAGATCGGCGACATGCCGATGGAGGCGCAGACCCGTCTGCTCCGCGTGCTGCAGCAGGGCGAATACACCACCGTCGGCGGCCGCACCCCGATCAAGACCGACGTGCGCATCGTCGCGGCCTCCAACAAGGATCTGCGCATCCTGATCCAGCAGGGCCTGTTCCGCGAAGATCTGTTCTTCCGCCTCAACGTGGTGCCGCTGCGGCTGCCGCCGCTGCGCGAGCGCATCGAGGATCTGCCCGACCTGATCCGGCACTTCTTCTCGCTCGCCGAGAAGGACGGCCTGCCGCCGAAGAAGCTCGACACCCAGGCGCTGGAGCGGCTGAAGCAGCACCGCTGGCCGGGCAACGTCCGCGAGCTGGAAAACCTCGCCCGGCGGCTCGCCGCACTCTATCCGCAGGACGTCATC
>DASVOL010001012.1:0-2085 GCA_036383375.1 Bradyrhizobium sp.
CCGCCGGCCAGGCCGAGCGCTCCCCATTCGTGCGAACCACCGAACTGCTGGCGCCGTACCAGCCGGCTAAGCCCTTGATTACACTGTCGGTCGGCGAGCCGCAGCATCCCGTGCCTGACTTCGTCGGGCCGGTGCTGGCGAAGCACACCGCAGAGTTCGGCCGCTACCCGATGGCCAAGGGCAACGAGCCGTTCCGCCGTGCGGTCGCGACCTGGCTGGGAAGCCGGTTCCAATTGCCGCGTCCGGTCGATCCGGAGAGTGAGGTGTTGGTGCTGAACGGCAGCCGCGAGGGGCTGTTCTTTGCGGCGATCACGGCCGCGCGCCACGTTGCCCCGCGCGAGGGACGGCCGGCGATCCTGATGCCGAATCCGTTCTATCCGGCCTATGGCGCCGGCGCGCGCGCGGCCGGCTGCGAGCAGATCCATCTGCCCACCACGCTCGCCAATGGTTTCCTGCCCGACCTCGATGCGATCGACGAGGCGACATGGGCGCGCACCGTCGCGTTCTTCATCGCCTCGCCGGCCAATCCGCAAGGTTCGGTCGCCTCGCGCGCCTATTTCGCGCGGCTGAAAGAGCTCGCCGACCGGTTCGGCTTCATGATCCTCTCCGACGAGTGCTACTCGGAGGTCTACACCCGCGAGGCGCCGGGCAGCATGCTGGAATGCGCCGGGCCCGACTTCCGCAATGTCGTTGCGTTTCAGTCGCTGTCGAAGCGCTCGAACCTGCCAGGCATGCGGGTCGGCTTTGCCGCCGGCGACCGCAAGTTTCTCGCCGCATTCCTCGAGCTGCGCAATGTCGCCGCACCGCAGGTGCCGGTGCCGCTGCAGCATGTCGCGGTTGCAGCCTATGGCGACGAGGCGCATGTCGAGGAGAACCGCAGGCTCTATCGCATCAAGTTCGATCTTGCCGACCAGATCCTCGGCAGCCGCTACGGCTACAAGCGTCCGGCCGGCGGCTTCTGCGTCTGGCTCGACGTTTCCGATCGCGGCAGCGACGAGGCGGTGACCGTCAGGCTGTATCGCGACGCCGGCGTTCGGGTGATCCCGGGCAGCTACCTGGCGCGCGAGCAGAGCGACGGTTCCAATCCGGGCGCAGGCTATATCCGCCTTGCGCTGGTCTCCGACAGTGAATCGACGGCCGAGGCGATGCATCGCCTGGTCGAAACCCTGGGTTAATCGCGAAGCGCGAAGATTGAGTATGCCAGCGATCGAACGTGTCATCCCCCTGGTCGGCCATCTGCCGCTCTCGCTGCGCGAGGCGCTGGCGCGGCGGCTGCGCGAACTCACCGGGCTCGGCCTGATCGCGCTGTCGGGCGCCGTCACCGCTGCGCTGATGACCTGGTCGGTGCAGGATCCGTCGCTCAGCCACGCCACCTCGCGCGCGATCCGCAACGTGCTCGGCTATCCCGGTGCGATCGGCGCCGACCTCCTGATGCAGATCCTCGGCCTCGGCGCCATCATGCTGCTGCTGCCGGTCGCGGTGTGGGGCTGGCGGATGCTGACGCATCGTCCGTTCGACCGCGAGGCGTTGCGGCTCGGCTGCTGGATCCTGTGCACGGTGATCGCGGCGGGCTTCGCCAGCTGCTGGCCGCACAACACGTCCTGGCCGCTGCCGACCGGGCTCGGCGGCGTGGTCGGCGACGCGCTGCTGCGCACGCCGGCCGTCGTGTTCGGGCCGCCCGGCTTCCTCTATCGCGTCGTGCTCGGCCTGATCCTGTTCGTTGCGATGGCGGCTTGCTTCCTGTTCGCCTGCGGCTGGGGCGCCAAGGAACAGGACGAGGAGCTGACACCGATCTCGGACGATGACGAGCCGTTCGTCGAGGACGAAGACAACGACCGTAGCTCGGTCTCGCTGGGCTGGCTGTTCCACGCGCTGATGAGCGCGAAAGCCCGGCTCGGCTGGCTGTTCAGCACCGCCTATAAATCGCTGGTGTCGAGTGGGGCACAGGGCCGCACCGCTGCGTTCGAGCGCCAGGAGCCCAATATCGGCGGCCGCACGGCGCCCTCGATCGCGCCCGCGCATGAAGATCACGACGAGGACGAAGACGAGGCCGAGGCTTTCGACGACGAGGAAGAAGAGGACGAC
>DASVOL010001013.1:0-4052 GCA_036383375.1 Bradyrhizobium sp.
CGAGCTGGTTGCGGCGATACGGCTTGGTCAGCAGCATCACGCCGTCGTCGAGCTTGCCGTGATGGACGATGGCGTTGTCGGTGTAGCCGGAGGTGTAGAGCACCTTCAGGCCCGGCCGGCGCTTCGCAATTTCGTCGGCGAGTTCGCGTCCGCTCATGCCGCCGGGGATGACGATGTCGGTGAACAGCAGGTCGAAGGCCTGGCCGGCCTCGATCAGCTGCAGCGCGGCATGGCTGTCGCCGGCGGAGACCGTGTTGTAGCCGAGGCTCTGAAGCTGGGCGGTGACGAAGTTTCGCACCAGATTGTCGTCCTCGACCACGAAGATGGTCTCGGCGCCGCCTTCGGCCTGCGGCGCGATCGAAGCGGCCGCTTCCGTCGTGCCCTGGCCCGGCGGCAGATAGAGCTTGATCGTGGTGCCGTGGCCTTCCTCGCTGTAGATCTTGATGTGGCCGCCGGATTGCTTGACGAAGCCGTAGACCATGGAGAGGCCGAGGCCGGAACCCTTGCCGACCTCCTTGGTGGTGAAGAACGGCTCGAACGCCTTGTCCTGCACGCTCTGCGGCATGCCTGTGCCGGTATCGCTGACGGCGAACATCACGTAAGCGCCGGGCCGCACGTCGGGATTGGCCTGCGCATAGGCCGTGTCCAGCACGACACGATGGGTCTCGAGCAGGAGCTTGCCGCCGTTCGGCATGGCGTCGCGGGCGTTGATCGCCATGTTGAGCACGGCATTGGTGAGCCGGGACGGATCGATATGCGCGGTCATCGGCCCCTGTTCCAGCACGGTCTCGATCTGGATCTGCTCGCCGAGGGTGGGGCGCAGCAGCTTGGCGATGTCCGCGATGGCGGCGTTGATCTCGACGTCGCGCGGCTGCAACGGCTGCTTGCGCGCGAACGCCAGCAGATGCTGGATCAGCTCGGCGCAGCGTTCGGCTGCATCGTCGATCAGGCGCGCGGTGCGCTGGAGCTCGGGCTGCTCCGTCAGGCTCGCCACCAGCGTCTCGGTATTGCCGGAGATCACGGTCAGCATGTTGTTGAAGTCGTGCGCGACGCCGCCGGTCAGCTTGCCGATGGCGTCGAGCTTCTGCGCCTGTTGCAGCTTGTGCTCGGTTTCGCGCGAGGCGGTGATGTCGTGATAGATCAGCGCCGCGCCGGTGATGGCGTTGTCGCCGTCGCGCAGCGGCCGGCCCGACACCACGAGGTGAATCTCCGGAGCGCCGCGCACCGGCCGGGCGACGAATTCCAGCCCGTCGAATTCCTCGCCGCGCAGCGCCTTGGCCGAGGGCATCTCATCGGCCTGCATCGGCGTGACGCCGTCGGCCTGGAACACGTTGCTCATGGCGCGCAGCTGCCGGACCGTCATGCCCGGCTTGTAGCGCAGCATCTTCTCGGCGGCCGGGTTCGACAGCAGCACGGTGCCGCCGCCGTCGATCACCAGCACCGCTTCCGCCATGGTGCGGAAGGTGGTTTCCATCACCGAGGTAGAGCGGCGGAGCTCTTCGAGCGCGGTGCCCAGATCCTTGGTGCGTTCGGCCACCTTGCCCTCGAGCGACAGATTGGTCGCCTTGGTCGCGCTGAGCGCGCCCTGCAATTCGCGGCTGGCGCGCCGGGCCGCCAGCGTCAGCGCGACCGCGAGCAGCAGGATCATCACCACGCCGGCAAGGTCGACCGCCAGCAACAGCCGGCCATTGGTCTTCGACTGTTCGGTGCGAATACCGAGCAGGCGGCGCTCTTCAGTGACCAGGCGGTCGAGCGCCGCACCGACCTCGTCCATCAGCGCGCGGCTCTCGCCCGCGGAGATCAGGGCCGCCGCGCCGGCGGTGTCGCCCGCCGTGCGCAACCTGATCAGTTCGGCACCGAGCGCAATGGCGCGCGCGACGTCTACCCTGGTGCCTGTGATCAGCCGCGCTTCCTCCGGGGCCGACTTCACCGCAGCCATCAAATCGTCGAAGGCGGCGGTGAGGGCCGTGCTCTGCTGGCGAAACTCTTCGGCGAAGGAGGCGTCGCCCGTCAGCGCGAACCCGCGCGCCGCGCTCTCGACGCCGCGCGGCAGCGCACGCGCATCCGAAATGCGCTTGAGGATGGCAAGTGCGTGATCGACCGAATCAATCTCGCTGCGCGACTTGACGTCCAGCCCGATCGATGCCGCGCTGATGACGAGGAGGATCGCAAGGCCACTGCCGAGGATGAGACGCTGGGAAGCCATCGACGATTAGTACGAGCAATTATTTGGAAAGACGAGCAGAAGGAGCAGACTTCGCAAGACATTCGTTAACGGCGGCAACCAGCGCCTGCGGGGTAAACGGCTTGCGCAGGCAGGCCGACGCGCCGAGCTCGATCGTCATCCGCAGGAAATCCGGCGCCCGGTCGGCATTGGCGAAGGCATAGCCGGACATCGCGATCACGGGAATATGGGGCGCGCGCTCGTGAAAGACGCGGATCGCCTCGAAACCGCGCATATGCGGCATGAAGACGTCGACCAGCATGATGTCGAACGACGCCTTGTCCAGCGCGCGCATGCCCGATTCGCCGCCGTCCGCGACGGTGACGTCGAAGCCCTGGCGCTGCAAACACACCTCGATGGCAACGCACACCATCGGGTCGTCATCGACCACGAGAACGCTCGGCACGATGCATCCTCTTCTTGCGGCCTCGCGTGCCGGCGACTCGCTTGGCCCGTCTGCCGATTAAGGCGGAACCTAGACGGAAAGTCTGTATCATAGAATGCATATGCTGTTTGCTGACAAGCAGATTTCCAGCTAGCCCTGGCACCATCACTTGTATTTGTCCGCCCACATTACGACGGGTCCATGACCGCAGTTCCAGTCGCCGGCCGCGCCCCGCTGTCACCGCTCGGCCTCGCATTCCTGGTGGTCGCATCGACCGGCTGGGGTCTCAATTTCCCGATCATGAAATTCCTCCTCACGGAGTGGCCGCCGCTGTCGTCGCGCGGGCTCTGCGGCGTGGTCGGCGCGATCGCACTCGCTCTGGTGGCGGTTGCACGCGGACAGCCGCTGCGCGTCCCTGACGGCATGTGGTTGCGGCTTGCCCTGGTGTCGACGCTGTCGATCGGCGGCTGGGTCGCGTCGATGGGGCTGGCGCTGATCTGGCTGCGGGCCAGCGAGGCGGCGGTACTCGGGATCTCGATCCCGGTGTGGGTCGCGTTGGTGGCCTGGCCGGTGCTCGGCGAGCGCGTGTCGTTGCCGCGTGCGCTCGCGCTTGGCGTGGCGCTTGCCGGCATCGCCGCACTGATCGGCGGCGGCGGTCTCGACGCGAGCCTCGGCAAGTTGCCGGGCCTCCTGTTCGCGCTCGCGGGCGCGCTCTGCGTCGGGCTTGGCACGGTGCTGACCAAATCCTTCAAGCTCGCTATGCCGCCGCTGTCGCTCGCCGCCTGGCAGCTCGCGATCGGCTGCGTGCCGATCGCAATCGCCGGCGTCCTGATCGAGCAGCCGCAGCTCGCGGCCCTGTCGCAACTCGGCTGGGCGTCGATGCTCTACATGACGCTGATCCAGTTCTGCCTTTGCTATGTCTGCTGGTTCGCGGCGCTGGAGCGGCTACCGGCGGCGACCGCGTCGATCGGCACGCTGCTGGTGCCTGTGGTCGGCGTGCTGGCGGCCGCGGCCATGCTGCGCGAGCCGCTCAGCACGAGCGACATCGCCGCGCTGGTGGTGACGTTCGCAGCCGTCGCGGTGGCGCTCCGGACATGAAAAAGGGCGGCGTTGCCGCCGCCCTTCGCCAACTCAAGCATTCAACCCGTGATTACGGGCAGGGGTGCCGCAGGCCGTCAAAGCCGAGATAGGTGCCCGAACCGGGGTCGTAGGACCTGTAGCGCTGCGCGCAGTAGCTCGCATCGCCGCCCGGCGCGGCTTCCACGGCAACAGGCGCGCTGTCGTCGTAATAGCCGTAGCTGTCGTCATAGTAGCTGGGGCCATAGCCATAGCCGGAGCCGTAATACGCGCCCGAGGCGAGCGCTCCGCCGACGACCGCACCGGCAACCGCGCCCGGCCAGAAGCCGCCGCCACGGTGATAGCCGCCATGCCAGCCGCCACCGC
>DASVOL010001014.1:0-3200 GCA_036383375.1 Bradyrhizobium sp.
CCGAGCGCGTTCAGCGCGAACCACAGCTCGACGAACACCGGCCGGTTCTGCAGCAGCAGCCCGACCCGATGGCCGCGGCCGTAACCACGGTCTGCAAACGCGGTGCGCCAGCGCTCGACGCGTTCGAGCATGGCGCGGTACGAGATCTCCCCGGCCGCGATGCCGTAGATCTCGGCCGTCTCGGGCAGCACGTTCAGGAAGCCCGCTTCTCCCCTCTGGACGGCGATCTCGCGGAAGCGGGCATAGACGGTGGTCGCTGTGGTCAAGGCGCACTCACATGAAAAGCTGGATATTGCCGAACGGCGCGTCGAAATTCACGAGATCGATGCGCTTGAGCTTGATCTTGAGGTCATCGCCGATCCGAACGAGATCGTGCGACGCCCAGCCCGAAAAACGTTCCAGCGTGTCGCCGCGCGTCTCGGTGTAGATGTAGGAGGTCTTTGCCTTGAAGATGCCGGCGGCCGGATCGCACACGAGGATCTGCGGCGCCTGAAGCAGATGATGACAGCGGCTCTTCGGCTTCTGGCTGAAGGTGCGCTCGCCGGCCAGTCGCTCGATCCGCACCTTCATCAGCATCAGGTCCTCGTACATCAGCGACGGCTGCAGCACCGGATCCTGCTGCTGCCATTCCAGCGGCATCCAGTAGCGTCCTTCGGGGTGGAAAAGGTCCAGCCATGCCTGCCACTGCATGGTGTCGAGCAGATCGGCTTCCCGATAGATGAAATCGGTGATGGTCTTCTCGGTGATCATTCCGCGGCCTCGCCGGGCTGGTCCATGTCCATGGTGATGAATTTGGCCCAGGCATGAAACTGGTTGCGCATCTGACGCTCCGACGTGCCGTTGATCACCGCGGTGACGTCGGGCTCCTCGTTGCTCTCGTAGAGCCGGCGCAGATTGACCCACTGATTGCCGTTCGTCTTCAGCCCTTCCTGTGCCCGTTCGTACATTTCGAGATCGTCGTGCCCGACGATCGAGGTCGGTGCGTTGATGAAGCGATTGTACATCAGCGCCCGCTCGTAGAGCTTGTCGGGCGCGCCGACCAGACGATAGACCCAGCTCTCCACCAGCGTCCTGTCCACCGCGATCGGGATGAAGTTGCGCAGGATCTGCACCGCGCCCTTGACCATGATGTTCGGGAAATAGACGGTGTTGTGCCGGACCTCTCCCAGGATCGCGTGGGCCCGCTCTTCGCCATAGGCTGCGACCATCTGGTCGAGATAGCCTTCGACGTCCGAATAGTTCGAATGGATCGAGTTGTTGACGCCGGTATGGCCATGGCCGTTGGGCCAGATCCGGATGCCGCTCTGCTCGTAGAACTCGTACGGGCTCATGAACGGGCCATAGAGCTGCACCGCCATCGGCTTCTCGGTGGAGTCGCCCTGTTCGCGTTGCCAGACCTTGATGGCGGTGCCGGCCGAACTTTCATGCGCCACCATCGGATGGCAGGTGTCGGTCTGGTTCTCGACCAGCATCTTCCAATTGCAGGTATGCATGTAGCGGATCGGCGCGGCCTCGACGGCCAGCTTCCCCTCCGGCGAACGGTCGGCCATGTTGTCGATGGTCGAGAGGCTTTCACCGAAATAGTCTTCGAAGCCGACACCGTTTTCGCTGAGGCGCGCGAAGATGAAATCGCGGTAGACGACGACATTCTTAATTCTCGATAGCCCGCCACTCGCCTGGGTATCGGTGAATCCGGTGCCCTCGTAGCCCTTCTTCAGCGGGATCGCGAGCAGCGAGCCGTCGGTCTTGAACGACCAGGCATGATAGGGGCAGCGGAAGAACTTTCCGGTATTGCCGCACGGCTCGGAGGCGATCTTGACGCCCTTGTGCGGACAGCGATTGTAGAACAGGTAGATCGAGCCGTCGGTATGGCGGCTGGCCACCACCGGCTGCCGGCCGATATTGGCGGTGATGAAATCACCGGCCTTCGACAATTGGCTGGCATGTCCGACATAGATCCAGCTGTTGGGAAACAGATGCTCCATCTCGAGCTCGAACACCTCGGGATCGATATAGACGTCGCGATGCACCTCGGCGTCGCGCACCAGGGCGCCGATCGCGCGGGGATCCTTTCCGTATTTCGCCATGGCGCCTCTTGCCTCCTCTCAGAGATCCAACACCAGCCGGTCCGACTTCGCACGCGACACGCAGATCTGCATGACCTTGTTGGACGCCTTCTCGTCGTCGCTGAGAATGACGTCGCGATGATCGGGCACGCCCGCGATCACCCCGCACTGGCAGATGCCGCAATCGCCCCGCTGGCAATCATAGAGCACGTCGAGCCCCGCCGCTTCCAGCGCCTGGATGATGCTCTGGTCGGTCGCAACCGTGATGACCTGCCCGGTCGACTTGAGCTCGACCTCGAACGGCTGGTTCGGGGAACTGGGCTGCTCCGCCTTGAACAGCTCGAAATGGATGCGAGCTGCCGGGATGCCCCTGGCGAGCGCTCCTGCCTTGACCGCGTCAATCATGCCGGCAGGCCCGCAGACATAAACGTGGGCATCTGCGGGCGCATCGCCGAGCGCAGCCGCGATATCGAGACGGGACGCATCGCTGTCGTAGTGAACCGCCAGGCCCTCCGAACAGATCGCCTGCAACTGCGGCAGGAACGCCAGCAGCCCGGGCATTCGCCCGGCATAGTGCAGGCGAAACCAGGTTCCCCGCGCCTTCAGTACCGACGCCATGGACAGGATCGGCGTGACCCCGATGCCGCCGGCAAACAGCAGCGCCGGCGCGGCACCCTCGTGAAGGCCGAAATTGTTGAGCGGCGCGGTCGCGCTGACGACGTCGCCGACCTGAAGGGCATGCATGAACTGCGAGCCGCCGGTCGACGGCTCCTCGCGCAGCACCCCCAGCGCCACTGCGCCTTCAGGCAGGTCCGGCAATGCCATCAGGGAATACGGCCGGTCTGCCCCGCTCGGCAGCAGCACGCGAATGTGCGCGCCCGCGTGCCATTCCGGCGCAGCACCGCCCTCCACGCCGAACACGACGCTGCGAATGACCGACGTCTCCGCAACGATCGACTGCACCTTGAGCTTGAGCGGATGCGCGTCCATTCGGGCATCTCATATTATATGAATTTGCATAGTTTTATACATATAATAATTGCCTGTCAATCGTCGCTGCGGCAGGGAAACGGCGATAGGATGAGCCGCGCCAGCCAGGTTATTCGCGGCGATCACTGCTCTCGCAATCCGTCG
>DASVOL010001015.1:0-2649 GCA_036383375.1 Bradyrhizobium sp.
GCTCAGCACCTCGCTGAATACCGCGAAGGCGGGCGCGATTTTCTCGTGCGCTCCGAGGAGGGCCACCTCGATCTGCCACGCGCCCGGGAAGGCGGCATGGTCGGCGGGCTGTTCGCGATGTACGCCAAGGCAGAGCATCCGCGCCAAGGCGATTTCACCCGAACCGCTGACGGGTACGAGGTGCGCCTTGCGGAGCCGCTCGATGCGGCCTACGCGCGCCGTACCATCGATGCGCAGCTGAGCGGGCTGGAGACCTTGGTCGCCCGAGCCGGCGGAAAAGTCCGATGGGCGACGACCGTGGATGAGATCGAGGCCGCACGGCGGGACGCAACGTTTTCAATCGTGCTGCACCTTGAGGGCGCCGAAGCGATCGACGCCGATCTGGGCGGGCTGGCGCAGCTTTATTCCCGCGGTCTGCGTTCGCTCGGCCTGGTTTGGAGCCGGCCCAACATCTTCGGTCACGGCGTGCCGTTCGCCTATCCGCGCTCCCCGGATACCGGTCCCGGTCTGACTGACGCGGGGAAGGCGCTGGTGAAGGCCTGCAACGAGCTCGGCATCATGCTGGACGCGGCTCACCTCAACGAGCACGGCTTCTGGGATCTCGTGGCGATCAGCACCGCGCCCATCGTGGCGACCCACGCCTGCGCGCATGCGGTCTGCCCTGCGACCCGCAACCTGACCGACCGGCAGCTCGATGCGGTCAGAGCATCGGGCGGCGTCGTCGGCTTCAATTTCAGTGTGTCCGAGGTGCGCCCGGACGGGCACCGCGATCCGGACATCCCGATCGAGACCGTTGCCGACCACCTCAGCTACCTGGTCGAGCGGATGGGCGACGATCACGTTGCGCTGGGGTCCGATTTCGACGGCGCGCTGATGCCCGCTCCGTTGAAGGACGCAAGCCACCTCCCGAACCTGATCCAGGGTCTGCGCGCGCACGGCTTCGATGAGGCCACGTTGCGCAAGATCGCGTTTGACAACTGGATGCGTGTGTTCCGCCAAAGCTGGCGATGATAAGTCGGTAGTCCGTAGGATGGGTTTCGCTTCGCTCTACCCATCCTACGCGCTATGCTCCCGCAACAAGGTGTGGCCGGTCAACGGCCCGATTCAGGGAGCATGGAATGCAGGACCGCAAATGGTCGAGACGCGACTGGCTCAAGGCGACGGCGACGACGGCCGCGGGCATGGTGTTCGCCGAACCGCTGCGGGCGGCGGCGCCGCCGGCTGAGGCCGTGACGCCGGAGTTGATCGCAGCCGCCAAGAAGGAAGGCAAGATCTCGTTCTACAGCGCGCTCGAGTTGAACACGGCGGAGCGTCTCGCGCGCGACTTCGAGCAGAAATATCCCGGCATCAGCGTCCGCGTCGAGCGTTCCGGCGCCGAGCGCATCTTCCAGCGCATCGCGCAGGAGCAGGGCAGCGGCATCCACGCCGTCGACGTCGCCAACTCGACCGATCCCGCGCATTACCTCGACTGGAAGAAGAACGACTGGCTCGCGGCGTACATCCCGGAAGACGTCGCCAGGCATTTCCCGGCCGATCAGATCGATCCCGACGGCACCTCGGCGACGTCCTGCGCCTGGTTCGAGGCGATCGGCTACAACACCGAGCAGGTGAAGCGCGAGGAGGCACCGAAGAGCTACGCCGATCTGCTCGACCCGAAATGGCGCGGCAAGATCGTCAAGGGGCACCCGGGCTACTCCGGCGCGATCATGACCGCGACCTTCGTGCTGGCGCGCGATCTCGGCTGGCCGTATCTGGAGAAGCTTTCGCAGCAGCGGGTGATGCAGGTGCAGTCGGCGGCCGATCCGCCGAAGAAGATCCTGCTCGGCGAGCGCGCGGTCATGGCCGACGGCAACGACTACAACCTCCTGCTGGCCAAGGATCAGGGCAAGTCGGTCGAGGTGGTCTACCCGACTGAGGGCGCGCCGCTGATCATCGTGCCGAGCGGCATCTTCAAGAGCGCGCCGAACCCGAACGCGGCACGCCTGTTCCAGAGCTATTTCTTCAGCGCCGAAACCCAGCAGATGCTGGCCGACGAATTCGCGCACCGCTCATTCCACGCCAGGGTGAAGGAAAAGGCCGGGCACGTGCCGCTCGACAAACTGAAGATGCTCAAGGCCGATCCGGCCCAGGTGCAGGCGCAGAGCGAGGAGATCAAGGCAAGGTACGCTAAGCTGTTCCGGGTGTGACGGCCGGTTCCCCAATCTTGCGATCGACGTCAACGACGAGGAGCATTGGACAATGGCGATCGGGGCTTTGCGAACCGCGGATGCATGCTTTGATGGCCTTCCCGGCTATGCGTTCGCGCCCAACTATCGTGACGATCTTCCCGGCTATGCCGGTTTGCGCATGCACTATCTCGACGAGGGACGGGGCAATGCCGGTGTTGCGCTGTGCCTTCATGGCCAGCCGACCTGGAGCTATCTTTACCGCAAGATGATTCCCGGCCTCGTCGCCTCCGGCTACCGGGTGATCGCGCCGGACATGTTCGGGTTCGGTCGCTCCGACAAGCCTGTCGAGGAGGCCGTCTACACCTTCGACTTCCATCGCGAGAGCCTGATCGCCCTGATCCGTGCGCTCGATCTCGGCCGCATCACGCTGGTTTGCCAGGACTGGGGCGGTTTGCTCGGTCTTACCATCCCGATGGAGATG
>DASVOL010001016.1:0-5399 GCA_036383375.1 Bradyrhizobium sp.
CGCTTGAAGTCCAGGCGATCGATGCGTTCATCGATCAGCCGATTCAGTCGCTCGTCGCGCAGCTTGTCCTTCCTGTACAGCCCGCCATGCAGGCGATAGGCGACGAGGAGCAGGACGCCGGCAACGCCGACGAGATAGTAGGACCAGTCCATCATCAGAACCGCGCCTGGCAGTGTCCATTGTGAAACCAGTGACCCTCTGCACTCTGCCAAGCAGCGCGACCGGCGGCTCGTCAGCACATCCGCAGGGTCAGCTCAATTGGTGCCCGCGAGGATGAACAGATTGTTGTAGACGGGCAGTGCAATGAGGGCGACCACGTAAGCCATTTGGCGTTCGCTGTTGCCGTGCCAAAGCAACCACATCACGAGGTAGGTTAGACCCAGTTTGGCAACAAGCCACCATTCACCCAGCCACTCCTGGGTGAGCCACATGAACGGGTTCAGTTCGCCCATTCCCCGCTGCAAGATTTCGTTGGTGGTGATGAGATCCGAGTAGCCCATCAGCAGGGCACAGACCAACAGCATTGCCTTCAGCAACGACGTCCTTGCCCGCAACTGCTTTTCCGTCATCCGGTGCCTGCCCGAAATCCGCTTGTGGCTCCCCGCCGGGCAATTTTGCGGAATGTTTGCAGCGAGTGCAAGCCTCCACGACCCGGTTGTCCAACGCTCCGCCCGCCAAGGCGACCATGTTGGGTACTCCGTACCGAGGCACGGCCCACTGACCCGTCTGATTGATTTCGTGAAAAGATGGTGCCGGCTGAGGGGATTGAACCCCCGACCTTCAGTTTACAAAACTGCTGCTCTACCGCTGAGCTAAGCCGGCGACGTGGAATGATTTGCGGGCTCGCATAGCAGACTTGGCGGGGCAGGACCAGAACCTGAAGACCAGAACCTGAAGGCCAGATCCCGAAGGCCAGAACCCGGAAAGCTGATCGGCCGCTTCGCCTCCACCGGCCCCGGTCGCAAAAAAGGCGGCCCGAGGGCCGCCTTTTGCGCATCGGCGTTTCGCCCGGGCTACTGGCAGGGATGCCGGAGGCCGTCGCTGCCACGGAACCAGGTGCCGGGGGTGCAGACAAAGCCGTTCTGCCGGGCATATTCCTCGCCGCCGATCGGGGCGGTGGCGATCGCGGCGGCTGTTCCGACGGCGCCACCGACCACGCCGCCCACCACACCGGCCGCAGCGTCGACGGGCCCGAACGGGCCGGGGTCAACCCGGTTGTAGCTGCCCTGCCAGTCACGATCACGCCGGTCGGAGCGGTGGTGGTAGGTGGTGCGGGTCGTGCCCGGCGCCATCGCCTGACATCGGGCATCCGGAGTTGCGTTCGAGCAGCGTGCCGGCGTGCCGATGGACTGCTGCGCCATTGCGGGGCTCGCGAGCGCCGCGGCGACGAGCGCGACAGCGCCGACGATCTTGAGCTGTGTCATGCGGG
Organism: Bradyrhizobium sp.; assembly: GCA_036383375.1. GTDB lineage: Bacteria > Pseudomonadota > Alphaproteobacteria > Rhizobiales > Xanthobacteraceae > Bradyrhizobium. Next base: position 1,430 of record DASVOL010001016.1, read on the forward strand.
ATCTCCTCTTGCCGTGGTGCAGAGCTAATTTCGCTGAGCCACGCCCGTTCCGACGCGGCCTTGCCCTGCGTTCAAACCAGTGTGAAGTTCCGCGACACTCGCGCATGATCCGTTCCAGATGATGCTGTCTTGACGAGAATTGCATGCACACTGGTGACATCGACTACACCGCCGGCGATGCCAATCTGCGCGGCTATCTTGCGTTCAAGGACCGCGGCGTCAAACGTCCCGGCGTGCTGGTATTCCACGAAGGGCTCGGGCTCGGCGATTTCGCGATGGAGCGGGCGCGCCGGCTTGCCGAGCACGGCTATGTGGCGCTTGCCGCCGACATGTTCGGCGAGCGGCGGCAAGCCGCCGATCTGCAGCAGGCAATGACGCTGATCGGTCATTTGCGCACCAATCTCGCCACGCTCCGCGCACGGGCGCGCGCCGCGCTCGCGACGCTCACGGCCTTGCCCGAGGTCGATGTGACCCGTTGCGCGGCGATAGGCTTCTGCTTCGGCGGCACGGTCGTGCTCGAGCTCGCGCGCGACGGCGCCGACCTCAAGGCCGTCGTCAGCTTCCATGGCGTGCTCTCGACCACGCAGCCTGCGGCAGAGGGTGCGGTGAGGGCGAGCGTGCTGGTGTTGACCGGGGCCGACGATCCGCTGGCGCCTTCCGACCAGGTCGCCGCGTTCGAGAACGAGATGCGCGCCGGCAAGGTTGCCGACTGGCAGGTGATCAGCTACGGCAACACGCTGCACGGCTTTACCAACCCGACCGCCGACGGCTCGATCATGACGTCGGCGCTCTACGACGCGCGGGCCGACCGCCGCTCCTGGGCGGCGATGCAAGGCCTGTTCGACGAGGTGCTGGTTTGACGAGGTGCCGGCCTGACAAGATCGGCGATGTGGTGTTTGATCTGCCGTCACGCGCCGGCGCGGGGGATTGATGTTCGGAATCTTGAGTCTTGGCTTTCTGCTCGGCATGCAGCATGCGCTGGAGCCGGATCACATCGCGGCGGTCTCGAGCATCGCGGCGCGCCGAACCCATGTCGGTGACATCGTCAAGCATGGCCTGACCTGGGGCCTCGGTCACACGCTCACGCTGTTCGTCTTCGCCGGTGCCGCGATCCTGCTCGGGCACGCGATCCCCGAGACGGTGGCGCAGCCGATCGAGACCGCGGTCGGCGTCATGCTGGTCGGCCTCGGCGCGCATGTGTGGTGGCGGCTGTGGCGCGATCGCGTGCACTTCCACACCCATTCGCACGGCGACGGCAAGACGCATTTCCACGCCCACAGCCACGCGGGCGACATCGTGGCGCCTGCGTCCACTCTGCCGCATGCCCGCGCGCCGCACAGCCATGCCCACGGATTCCGCTGGCGCACGCTGCTGGTCGGCCTGATGCACGGCATGGCGGGCTCCGCGGCGCTGCTGGTGCTGACGGTGTCGCAGGCACCGAACCCGGTGATCGGGCTCGGCTATGTCGCGCTGTTCGGCGTCGGCTCGATGATCGGGATGGGCGTGCTGTCCAGCGTGATCGCGGTGCCGCTCGCGGCCTCGGCGCGCTGGCTGACCTGGGCCAATCGCGGCCTGCAAATGGCGGTCGGCGCGGTCACGATCGCGATCGGCATCCACGCGATCATCGAGAACGCCTTCACCTGACGCAGCGGCGCGCCTGCGCCGCCGTTAACGATTTCTGATCCCGCGCGGCCGCATTGACCGGATGCGGATGCTTACGCGTTAGGCTTACCGCCAGTTTGGCCCGCGCCCTTAACCCTTCCGCCAAGCCGTTGGATTAGGCTGCGGATGGAACAATTCGGGACGCTGGATGAATATGCGCGGAAGTCTTGCGCTGGCGATATTGGCTGGGATGACCTCGACGGCGCTGGCCGGCGGCGGCTTCGACATCGTCGTGCCCAACCGCCCCGGCGTGCCCATCATCATCAATGGCGTCGACGCGTCCTACGCCGTGGTCGAAAGCGCGATGGGCTTGGCCCGCAACGACTCGATGGTGCCGACCGTCTATGGCGGCCGCCCGATCGATCCCGAGCCCAATGTCGGCCATTATTATCCGAGCCTCGGCCGCATGCCGGGTTACGGCCGCCTCGAGATCGAGCCGCCGGCCAACCGCCGCCTGCCGCAGCCGGCCGAGAGTTATCATGAATCGTGGTCGGCGCACTCCGCGCCGCTGCCGGCGCAGTCAAACGTGCCGGTCGATCCGCCGCCGGTGATCTATGCGCCGCAATTCAACGGGCCGCAGCGGCTGCCGGGACCGGTCCCGCGGCCACCGCGTCCCCGAGGACCCTAAGCCAACTGCCCCAAATCAACAGCCCCTCACGGGGCGCCTTCATAGCCACCAAGAGCTACGCGACGAACAGAGAGACCATCAGGAGAGAGTAATGCGTCAAATGATCAAAGGACTGATTGCGGCCGTGGCCGTCATGGTGACCGCGCCCGCAATGGCGTGCGGTTTCAACCCTTGCGGCTATTCCGCGCCCGTCGTGAATTACGGCTGTAACCCCTGCGGTGGCTACGGCTACGGCTATGGCGGTTACGGCGCGGTCGAACGCCTGCCTGACCCGGATGCGGCCTATCCCGGCGCAGCGCAGCAGTACTATTACGTCAACCAGGGCCCGAGCTACACCGGCCCGGGCAATTGGGCGCCGCGTCCGTACTACCGCGAGGGCTATGGCCGCCCGTATTACGGCTATCGCCACTACGGCTACCGCCATCACTATCGGCCCTACCGTCCGCACTACGGCTATCGCTACGGCTACGCGCCGCATCGCTACGGCCATCCGGTGCTGCGCCGCTACTACTGATCCGACGGATCGGTGAACAGATATCAGCGCCCGTTCGCGTCAAGCGAGCGGGCGCTTTTTGCTACATCAGCCCGAGCCGGCTGGCGCCGATATAGAGCGCGAGCACACAGGCGTTCGAGACGTTGAGGCTCTTGATCTCGCCGGGCATGTCGAGGCGGGCGACGACGCGGCAGGTCTCGCGCGTCAATTGCCGCAAGCCCTTGCCTTCGGCGCCGAGCACCAGCGCGAGTGGCTGCTGCAGCGGAACCTTGCCGAGATCTTCCGAGCCCTCGCTGTCGAGGCCGACGGTCTGGAAGCCGTGGTCGTTCAGCTCGTTCAGCGCGCGCGCCAGATTCTGCACGGTCACCATCGGCACCAGCTCGAGCGCGCCGGAGGCGGATTTCGCAAGCACGCCGGTCGCCTCCGGGCTGTGGCGGGCGGTGGTGACGATCGCCTTCACCGCAAACGCCGCGGCCGAGCGCAGGATGGCGCCGACATTGTGCGGATCGGTGATCTGGTCGAGCACCAGCACGATGCCCTCCTGCGCCAGCGTGTCGATGCCGGGCGAGGGCAGGGGTTCCGCCTCCGCCAACAGGCCCTGATGCACGGCATCGGGGGTGAGGCGCCGGTCGATGTCGCCGGGCCGGACGATCTCCGGGGCGACGCGGGTTGCGATGCTTTCGTCGGCGAGGCGCTTAGCGGCGTTCTCGGTGAGGTAAAGCTTGCGGATCTGGCGGTCCGGGTTGGCAAGCGCGGCCGCCACCGTGTGCCAGCCATACAGAATCACCGGTCCGTCGGAACCGGATTCGCGCTCCCGCCGGGCCGGCGGGCGGCCGAATTTCGGCCCTTTTGGGAAGGGTTTACCGCCCTTGCCTCGGAAATTGGGTTTGCGGTCGCGGTCGCTCATGTGAGGCTTGTGTCACGGGTGTCGCAGAATGGCAATTTAACCGGCAAATTGCGCGCCGGCTTGGTTGACTTTGGGGACCGCCTTCGCCCATAAACGCGCCCGACCGCGCACCCGTTTCGGGTCGGCCGGTTATCAGCGTCATTTCGATGACCCGGTCCGCCGCCACTCGCGCGGCCGGTTCGACGCTGTTGGACGGGGGAGTGTCCCGAGTGGCAAAGGGAGCTGACTGTAAATCAGCCGCCTCATGGCTTCGCAGGTTCGAGTCCTGCCTCCCCCACCA
>DASVOL010001017.1:0-5474 GCA_036383375.1 Bradyrhizobium sp.
TCGCTGACTCTCGGCAGCCATACCATCACTGCCACCTATAACGGCGATACCAACGGCAATTTGGCATCGACCTCGCCACCTCTGACGCAGATCGTCACCCTGGCCCCGACCACGACCAGCCTTGTGTCGTCGGCCAATCCCAGCACGCCCGGCCAATCGGTGACCTTCACCGCGACGGTGAGCGGCAGCGGCTCGCCGACCGGAACGGTGCAATTCAAGGATGGCGCTACCAATCTGGGAGCGGCGGTGACGCTTGCCGGCGGCACCGCCTCGTTCACCACCTCATCGTTGTCCACGGGCGGCCACAGCATTACGGCGGTCTATGGCGGCGACAGCAACAATGGGACATCCTCCGGCGGGCTGACGCAGACCGTCGGCCCCACGACGACCAGTACCTCCGTGACGTCGTCGCTCAATCCCAGCACGCCGGGCCAATCGGTGACCTTTACCGCGACGGTGACCGGGGCCTCGCCGACCGGGACGGTGCAATTCAAGGATGGCGCCGCCATTCTCGGAACCGTGGCGCTCGCCGGCGGTGTCGCCTCACTCACCACGTCGTCGCTGTCCACGGGCGGCCACAGCATCACGGCGGTCTATGGCGGCGACGCCAACAACACGGCATCGACCTCTGCGGCGCTGACGCAGACCGTCAACCAGGCGGCGAGCAGCACCACCGTGACGTCGTCGCTCAATCCCAGCACGCCGGGTCAATCGGTGACCTTTACCGCGACGGTGACCGGCGCCTCGCCGACCGGGACGGTGCAGTTCAAGGATGGCGCCGCCAATCTCGGGGCAGCGGTGACGCTCGCCGGCGGGGTCGCCGCATTCACCACCTCATCGCTGGCAGCGGGCAGTCACAGCATCACGGCCGTGTACAGCGGTGACGGCAACAACACGGCATCGACCTCGGCAGCGCTGGTGCAGACGGTGAACCAGGCGGCGAGCACCACGACCGTGACGTCGTCGCTCAATCCCAGCGCGCCGGGCCAATCGGTGACCTTTACCGCGACCGTGACCGGCGCCTCGCCGACCGGGACGGTGCAGTTCAAGGATGGCGCGGCCAATCTCGGAGCTGCGGTGACGCTCGCCGGCGGGGTCGCGACGCTCACGACCTCGTCGCTGGCGACTGGTAGCCACAGCATCACGGTGGTCTATAGCGGTGACGGCAACAACACGGCATCGACTTCAGCGGCGTTGACACAGACCGTCAACAAGGCGGCGACCAGCACCAGCCTGGTGTCGTCGCTCAATCCCAGCACACCGGGCCAATCGGTGACCTTTACCGCGACGGTGACCGGCGCCTCGCCGACCGGGACGGTGCAGTTCAAGGATGGTGCGGCCAATCTCGGAGCAGCGGTGACGCTCGCCGGTGGGGTCGCGACGTTCGCCACCTCGTCATTGGTGACCGGCAGCCACACCATCACGGCCGTCTATAGCGGCGACGGCAACAACACGACCTCGATTTCGGCAGAGCTGGCGCAGACCGTCAACAAGGGGGCGACCAGCACCAGCCTCGTGTCGTCGCTCAATCCCAGCACGCCGGGCCAATCGGTGACCTTTACCGCGACGGTGACCGGCGCCTCGCCGACCGGGACGGTGCAATTCAAGGATGGCGCCGCCAATCTCGGAGCAGCGGTGACACTCGCCGGCGGCGTCGCGACATTCACGACCTCGACGCTGGCGTCAGGCAGCCACAGCATCACAGCGACATATGGCGGCGACGGCAACAACACGCCGTCGACCTCGGCGGCGCTGGCACAGTCCGTCAACCAGTCGGCGACCACCACCACCCTGTCATCGTCGGCCAATCCGAGCCAGGTTGGCCAGGCGGTGACCTTTGCCGCGACCGTGACCAGCGGCGGCGGCACGCCCGCCGGCACGGTGACATTCAAGGACGGCGCTGCCGTGATCGGCAACGCAACATTGGGCGGAAGCGGCGTTGCGACATTGACGATCTCGTCGCTGACGCTCGGCTCGCATTCCATCACCGCGATCTATGGCGGCAGCGCGGCGTTCGTCACCAGCACCTCGACGGCGCTGATCCAGGCGGTCAGCACGCCGGCTGACAGCTTGAAGCTGCGCGCGATGCAGACGCTGGCGGCGCCGGTGGTGGCGCAGAACTCGGGTGCGGCGATTTCCGGCGCGATCGATTCCGCCATCTCCGAAGCCTTTGGCGGCGACGGCACGTTCATGACACCGACCGGCAGCGGCATGCGTATCAATTTCGCCGCCGATCCCGACGGCAAGTCGGCCGCAGAGGGGGCTTCACGCTCGGCCGATCCATTTGCCGGCATCGACGGATCGTCCGCATCGAACGGGCACGGCTTTGCCGCGCAGATGCCGCCGGGCAACACCGCCCGTTCGACATCGCGTATCGACGATGCGTTCGGAGCAATGGCCTATGCCGCGCCCACCAAGGCGCCGCCGCGTTACGTCGAACAACGCGACTGGCTGGGCTGGGCGGAAGTGCGCGGCGCCGTGCTCGACCGTTGGGGCACCGGCACCGGTGCGGTCGGCACCGTCGCCGGCGCGTCGATGCTTTACGGCAACCAGGTCAACCTGATCGCCGGATTGACGCGACGGCTGTCATCGAATTTCGTGGTTGGCGTGCTCGGCGGATATGAGACGTTCGATTATCGGTCCGACGCCTTGCAGGGCCGTCTGAAGGGCGATGGCTGGACGGTCGGCTCGTATCTCGGCTGGAAGTTGACCCAGACCATTCGCTTCGATGCCGGTGTCAGCTATTCGGGCATCGGCTATGACGGCACCGCCGGCACCGCATCCGGCAATTTCGGCGGCGAGCGCTGGATGGTGTCGAGTGGCCTGACCGGCAGCTATCAGGGCTTCGGCCTGCAGTTCGAACCTTCTGCGCGCATCTACGCGCTGTGGGAGCACGAGAGCGCCTACACCGATTCCCTCGGCACGCTGCAGACCGCGCGCGACTTCTCGACCGGGCGGGCCAGCGCGGGCGTCAAGGTCGCCTATCCCGTCGCATGGTCGTCGACGGTCGCGCTGGCGCCCTATGTCGGATTGTACGGCGATTACTACTTCAACTCCGACAATGCCACCGCGGCCCTGGCGGCGTCCGGACTTCCGGGTGCGGTCGTGCTCGATGGCTTTTCGGCGCGCGCCATCGGCGGGGTGACTGCCAGGTTTGCCAATGGCGGCCAGGTCGCGCTCGGCGCCGAGTTCGCCGGCATCGGCGGCAGTGCCAGCGTCTGGATCTATCGCGCCCGCGCTTCAGTGCCGTTCTGACATCGCGTCCGCGCCGTCACCTAGCGCCGGAACTGCACCAGAAACATCCGCAACGAATCGTGCGGGCTCTCGACGTCCGCGATCACCCAGCCGTCGGGACCGTTGACGACGATGAAGTTGAGCGTGACTGCGCGGCCCTCATTGTCGAACGTGACGGTCACGTCGGTCCTGTCGAACTGCCGGCGCGGAATGGCGATCGAGATCGGGCCGAGCCGCCAGGTCGGGCTCTGCACCAGGAAATCGTAGGGTGCATCGTGCAGGGCGGTCCAGGCGCCGCGCAGGCTGGGATCGAAGAATTGGCGGGCCGTTTCGTCGTCGCGCGGCAGGCCATTGGAGAACGCGGCGGTGCCTTTGCCGTAATGGGCGTAGACGTTGCGGATCAGCGATTCCGGTGTGCGGAACCCGGCGTCGGCGGCTCCGAAAACCGTCGCCACCAGCGAAAAACCCGCGAGGATTTGGACGCGTCCCATCAGCTTTATTTGCCGTTGCCGCTGACGTATCTTGCAGGGAAATCCTCCCGAACGAAAGCCGGCCGGCGCGATGCGCGAACTCTTTGACGACGTCCCAGACCAATCCCCGCTCGATCCGCAGGAGGCTGTCCGGCGTCACATCCGCACGCCGCAGCGCAAGCGGTTCTACACCAGCGCCGGCGTGGCCGAGGCCGATGGTGGATTTTCGATCACGCTCGACGGCAAGCAGGTCCGCTCGCCGTCCGGCAAGCCGATCGTGGTGCCGACCCGCGCCATGGCGGATGCGGTCGCGGCGGAGTGGAATGCACAGGGCGAGACCATCGATCCCATGACCATGCCGCTGACGCGCCTCGCCAACAGCGTGATCGAGGGGGTGATCGATCGCGTCGACGAGGTCGCCGACGATGCGGCCAAGTTCCTCGGCAGCGACCTGCTGTTCTACCGCGCCGGTCATCCCGAGACGCTGGTGGCGCGCGAGGCCCAGCATTGGGACCCGATCCTGTTCTGGGCCGCCGATGCGCTCGGCGCCCATTTCGTGATGGCCGAAGGGGTCATGCATGTCGGCCAGCCCGAGCCCGCGATCAGGGCGGCGCGTGCAGCGTTCCCGACCGATCCGTGGTCGGTCGCGGCGCTCCATGTGGTGACGACCCTGACCGGCTCGGCGCTGCTGGCGCTGGCGCTGGCCCATGGCTTCCGCGGCGAGGACGAGGTCTGGGCCGCCGCCCATGTCGACGAGGACTGGAATATCGAGAAATGGGGCGTCGATGAGGAGGTCGCCGCGCGCCGCGCTGCCCGGCAGGCCGATTTCAAGGCCGCCGCCGGCGTCCTGAGGGCGTTCAGGCCGGCTGCCGGTTAACGAGACCTTTACGGCGCCCGGGCTAGCCTGCGGCTCGATCCTGCCGCCTGGCCGAGACCTCCGACATGGCTATCGCCATCAATCCCGTGCTGCCGGTGCTCGCCTCGAAGGAGGCGGACAGCGTTGCGCCTGATCTCACGCTGGAGGCCGGAAGCGTCGTCAATGCGCAGGTGCTGAAGGTGCTGTCGGCCGACCTGGTGCGGATCGCGATTGCGAGCCTGTCGATCGACGTCCAGACCGAGGTGCCGCTGCAGCAGGGCCAGAACCTGCAGCTGGCGGTCTCGCAGACCAATGACGGCATCCGCCTGCAACTGGTCGGGCCGGGGGCCGAGGCGAGCGATGCCGTGCAATTGTCGCCGGCGGCGGCCAACGTCACCACCGCTCCGCAAGCCGGCGCCACGGCGCCGAAGGCCGTGCTGACGCCGCTGGAGCGCATCACCATCACCGCGACGGCGCAACATGCGGCCGCAGTGCAGGGCAGCCAGGCACCGCTGTTTGCCAATCTCACGGCGGTCGCCGCGGCCAATCTTCCGCCGAAGCTGCAGGCCGCGATCGCACAGGTGCTGGCGCAGCAGACCGGCCTCACCGAGAGTTTGAGCGGCGATACCGTCAAGGCCGGTTTCCAGAAATCCGGCGTGCTGCTGGAGGCGACGCTCGCCGCCGGCGTAACGCCTGCGAGCGGTAGCGCGCCCGACCTGAAGGCCGCGCTGATCGTGCTGCGCCAGGCGCTGACCTCCCTCGGAGCCGGCGATGCCGCCGCGAGGCCTGCGTCCACGCCGCTGCAGCAGCCGGCGCTCGCCAGTGCCGGCACGGCGCCGAGCATTGTGCCGCCAGGCACGCCCGAGCTCGAGGTCCAGGAGATCCTGCTGCCGCAGGCGCGCGTGCCGGTTGCC
>DASVOL010001018.1:0-3148 GCA_036383375.1 Bradyrhizobium sp.
CTGCGACATATTTCCGTACGATCCATGCGCTTGACTGCAGTCCTCCCGACCTTAAATCCCGTGTAAGGTCCGGCTTCACTGAATACGACCCGCTGGATACGAACTGCCCATGGCCAACGCCTTCTTCTCCGATCTGCTCTCGACGATTTCCGAACGCGGCCGCGTCCTGCTCGGCCGCGCCAGCCCGGCCGACGACAAGCAGGATGCGTCCGAACTGCTGGAATTGTGCGAGGCGCTGCTGTCCGGCCGCGGCGAGGCCTCCGGCACCGCGATGGCGCGCGAAGTGCTCGACCGCTACCATCACCTCGATGCCGCCGGCCGCCTGTCGTTCTTCCAGACGCTGGCGCGCGATTTCGGCCCCGATCACGCCAGGCTGGCGCAGGCGATCGAGAGCTGGCGCGCCAAAGTGACTGACAAGGCCGATGGCGACGACGCCAGCGACCTGCATTTCGCCTCCGAGCCGCGCCGCCAGGAATTGATCCGCCGGCTCAATCGCGCGCCGGGCGGCACCGGCGAGCTGGTGTCGATCCGCTCGGATCTGCTTTCATTGATGAAGGGCAACAAGGACCTCGCCGCGCTCGATCGCGACGTGGTGCATCTGCTCTCATCCTGGTTCAACAGGGGATTCCTCGTGCTGCGCAGGATAGACTGGTCGTCGCCGGCCAATATTCTGGAGAAGATCATCCGCTATGAGGCCGTGCACGAGATCCGCGACTGGGACGATCTGCGCCGCCGGATCGATCCGGTGGATCGCCGCTGCTACGCGTTCTTCCACCCGGCGCTGGCCGACGAGCCGCTGATCTTCGTCGAGGTCGCACTGACCGAGGCCATTCCGGGCGCGATCGCGCCGCTGCTCGCCGAAGAGCGCGAGCCGGTGCCGGTCGAGAAGGCCCGCACCGCGGTGTTCTATTCGATCTCGAATACCCAGCGCGGGCTCGGCGGCATCTCGTTCGGCAGCTTCCTGATCAAGCAGGTGGTCGAGGAGCTGCGCCGCGAATTGCCCAAGCTCGACAATTTCGTGACGTTGTCGCCAGTGCCGGGCTTCATGCAGTGGGTCAAGCAGGCCGATGACGTGCCGCTCACCGAAGAGGACCGTCAGCTCCTGGAAAGCCTCGGCAAGCCCGACTGGTTCGAAAACGCCGAACTCGCCACGCAGCTGCGTGCCGTGCTGGAGCCGCTCGCCGCCTACTACTTCCTGAAGGCACGCACACCGAAGGGACGGCAGATCGATTCGGTCGCGCGCTTCCATCTCGGCAACGGCGCACGGCTGGAGCGGATCAACTGGCTCGGCGACCTCTCGCCAAAGGGCCTGCGCGAATCCGCCGGCGTCATGGTCAACTACCTCTACCGCCTCGACGACATCGAGAAGAACCACGAGGCCTACGCCAACACTGGCGAGGTGATTGCCTCGAGCGCGGTGAAGAAGCTCTTGAAGGGCGAAGGCCGCCGGCTGCTGGACATGCGGCTGGGGTAGGACCCTTTTCCAGACACGAACCAACTCTCTCAATTGTCGTCATGCCCGGGCTTGTCCCGGGCATCCACGTCTTCGGTGTATCCGCAAGAAAGACGTGGATGGCCGGGACAAGCCCGGCCATGACGATGTTGAAGCATCACAGCACCTCGTCGACGCGCTCCACTCCTAAAACCTCGCCCGCGCCATCAGCTTTACCGTGCGGCCCTGCCCCGGCGAGATGTTGTTGTTGCCGTCGGCGGAGGCCCAATAGCCCTTGTCGAAGATGTTCTCGACATTGAGCTGGGCGCTCCAGGTCTCGTCGATCTTGGCATAGACCGCCGCATCGAACCGGACGAAGCTCGGCAGCCGCACGGTGTCGTCGGACGAGGCGAAGGAATCGCCGAAATAGATCACGCCGAGCGCAGCCGCCCACATCGGCGTGAACTGATACTTGTTCCACCAGGCAAATTGATTGTACGGCACGAGCTGGACGCGGTTGCCGGGAACGACAGTCGGCGATGTGGCGCCGGTGATCTTGGCGTCGGTATAGGCATAGGCCAGCGACGACTGCCACTGCTCGGTGACATGGCCGGTCAGGCTCGCCTCGACGCCGCGGGTCAATGTGCTGCCTGAGGGGAAGAAAAAGCCGGGATTGTTGCCGTCGGGGATCGGCTGGTTGGTGCGGTTCAGATTGTAGACCGCGGTCGAGAACAGCAGCTTCGGATTGATGTTCCATTTCATGCCGAGCTCGACATTCTCGAAACGCTGCGGCTGCAGGATCAACGTGCCGTCGGTCAGCGAGCTGAACTGGTCGCCGGAGGCCGGCAGATAGGAGATGCTGTAGGCGGTGTAGACCGACATCTGCTCGATCGGCTTGATGATCAGGGCGGCCTGCGGCGACACCAGATTGTCGACGCGGCCGCGATTGGTGTTGGTGTTCATGTCGGTCGCCGACATGTCGAAGCGATCGAACCGCGCGCCGGCGATGATCTGAACGGTGCGGGAAATCTCGATGGTGTCCCTGACATAGCCGGACTGGATGTTCAGCGCATAGCGGCTGTTCGAGTCCGGCGTGGTGACGCCGTCGGTGTTGGTGCCGGTGAAATGGTGAAGGAAAGTCACCGCGCCGAAATAGGTCGGCGCGAACGGGTTCTGCACGATGGTGTTGGTGCCGTTCGGGAACACTCCGGTGTTGCGGATGTCGACGCCGCTCTGGCGGCCGAATTCAGTGCCGAAGCCGACGGTGTGGAACAGCGGACCGGTCCAGGTCTTGTAGGTGAAGTCAGTCTGGTTGAAGACGTTGTCGCGGTTGGTGGTGTGCTGATAGGCGCCGAGATCGACCGCGGTATCCGCCGGGTTGACCGCGCCCGCCAGCGCGCCGCCGGTCGGATAGATGTTCTGGTAGAACTTCTGGTAGTCGGCGGCGATGGTGCCGTTGCGCACCGTCAGCCCGTTCTCGAAATCATGCTCGATGATGGCCATGCCGGTCTGCACCGTGGCCTGCGCGGTGTTCAGGCGCGGACTGCCGAAGAAGGTCGAGAAATCGCCGTTCGGCGCGAACGGCGCCGTCGGGTTGAAGCGGGTCGCGCCGCCCGGCACCCCCTGCGAGGGATTGCCGCGGTCGGCGGTGCGCTCGTCGTGGAAATACTCGTAGCTCAGCTTGATCTTGGTGTTGTCGTCGGGCTTCAGCGTCAC
>DASVOL010001019.1:0-4862 GCA_036383375.1 Bradyrhizobium sp.
GGATGATGGTGGATCTCGACCCCGAACGCCTTCGCCACGCTGTCCGCGGTAATGTCGTCATGGGTCGGCCCGATGCCGCCGGTGGTAAACACATAGGTGTAGCGATGCCGCAGCGCATCCAACGCGGCGATGATGTCGGGCTCGTCGTCGGAGACGACCCGGACTTCCTTCAGGTCGATGCCGATATTGGTCAAATACTCGGCGATGAATCCGATGTTCTTGTCCTTGGTCCGGCCGGACAGGATTTCATCCCCGATGACCAGAATGCCCGCCGTGACGATCTCGCTCATACCTTAAGTCCCTCACCTGTCGGTCAGACTTTGCCGAGGTAACGCGTTGAAGTCACGCGGTTTTGCTGCCGAAATAAGCAGTCCTCAGCCATTTTTTCAGGCAGGCCACCGGGCATCCCCGGCAAATCCCTCGCGCCATGCTTATAGCGCTGGCCCGCCCCTTGCTACCTCCCCGGAGTCATGCACTCTTGACGCATGGCCACAGGACGTTGCGGTCTGCACCAGGACCTCTCCGGCCTGAGCATTGGCGCAACGCCTGGGGAGACAAGTCGGGATCGATGGCAGTCGCGTTTGATGAAATGAATATTCCGGGTGGGGACCTTCGCCCTGCCTATCAGGAGCTGGCGCGCTGGCTCGAGGAGACGCCTCCCGAGGCGCTCGAATATCGCCGTCAGGAGGCCGAGCTCCTGTTCCGCCGCATCGGCATTACCTTTGCGGTTTATGGCGATTCCGAATCCACCGAGCGCCTGATTCCGTTCGACGTGATCCCACGGATCATGTCCGGCATGGAATGGGCGCTCCTCGAAAAGGGGCTGAAGCAGCGCGTGAAAGCGCTGAACATGTTCCTGCGCGACATCTATCACGGGCGTGAGATCCTCCGCGCCGAGATCGTGCCCGACGATCTGATCTTCCAGAACCCGGTCTTCCGTCCCGAGATGAACGGCCAGCAGGTGCCGCACGACGTCTACGTGCACATCGCCGGCATCGATATCATCAGGGTCGACGCCAACGACTTCATCGTGCTGGAGGACAATGCGCGCACACCGTCGGGCGTGTCCTACATGCTGGAAAACCGCGAGATCATGATGCGGCTGTTTCCGGACCTGTTCGCGCGGCACCGCGTCGCGCCGGTCGAGCGCTATCCGGACGAATTGTTGTCGGCGCTGCGGTCGGTGGCGCCGCACAGCGCCTCGGCCGAGCCGACGGTCGCGCTGATGACGCCTGGCGTCTACAACTCGGCCTATTACGAGCACTCCTTCCTGGCCGACAAGCTCGGCATCGAGCTGGTCGAGGGGCGCGACCTCATCGTCAAGAACGACGAGGTGTTCATGCGCACCACCGAGGGGCTGAAACGGGTCGACGTCATCTACCGCCGCGTCGACGACGACTTCCTCGATCCCCTCACCTTCCGGCCGGATTCCGCACTCGGCGTCCCCGGGCTGATGTCGGCTTATGCGGCCGGCAACATCACGCTCGCCAACGCGGTCGGCACCGGCATCGCCGACGACAAGGCGATCTATTCCTACATGCCCGACATCGTGAAGTTCTACCTCAGCGAGGAACCGATCCTGAAGAACGTGCAGACCTGGCGCTGCCGCGAGGCGCAGGATCTGTCCTACGTGCTCGATAACCTCGCCGACCTCGTCGTCAAGGAAGTCCATGGCTCAGGTGGCTACGGCATGCTGATCGGTCCGGCCGCTACCAAGGCGACCATCGAGGCGTTCCGCGACAAGCTCAAGCGCGAGCCCGAGGGCTTCATCGCACAGCCGACGCTGGCGCTGTCGACCTGCCCGACCTGCACCGACAAGGGCCTCGCCCCGCGCCATGTCGATCTCCGCCCATTCGTGCTGACCGGCTCCAGCCACACCACCATCGTGCCCGGCGGCCTGACCCGCGTCGCACTGAAGGAAGGCTCGCTCGTGGTCAATTCGAGCCAGGGCGGCGGCACCAAGGACACCTGGATACTGAGCGAGTAGTTGAAAGCATGCTGTCGCGCACCGCTGAAAACCTGTTCTGGCTGGCCCGTTATGTCGAACGCGCCGAGTATCTCGCGCGCACGATCGACGCCACGCTGCGCGTCACCGCGCTGCCCGCGGCCTATGTCGGCAAGACCAATGAGTGGGACTCCGCGCTGCTCACCGCCGGTGTGGGCGCAGCCTTCTATGACCATTACGAAGAAGCCAACGAGCGAAACGTCGTCGAGTATCTGTCCTTTTCGGCGGAAAATCCCTCCTCGATCAAGAACTGTATCGAGGCCGCGCGGCTCAATTCGCGTTCGGTGCGCACCGCGCTGACGTCGGAGATGTGGGACACCATCAATTCGTCGTGGATCGAGCTACAGGCGGTCTGGAACAAGGGTCCCGCCAACCGCGAGGAGCTGGCCAAATTCCTGCGCTTCGTGCAGGAGACCTCGCTGCGCTTCGACGGCTCGGCCTACCGCACCATGCTGCGCAACGACGCCTACTGGTTCTCGCGGCTCGGCGTGCATCTCGAGCGCGCCGACAACACCGCCCGCATTCTCGACGTCAAGTATCACATGCTGCTGCCCGAGGAGGAGCATGTCGGCGGCCCGCTGGATTACTACCAGTGGACCTCGATCCTGCGCTCGGTGTCGGCTACCACGGCCTATCACTGGGTGTACCGGGAAACCCTAAAACCCTGGCTGATCGCCGACCTGTTGATCCTCAACGACACGCTGCCGCGCTCGCTCGCCAGCTGCTACAGCAACCTGGTGCGCAATCTGGACCAGATCGGCGTCGCCTATGGCCGCCAGGGCGCCGCCCAGCGCCACGCCCGCGGCATCAGGAACCGACTCGAGCACAGCCATATGGACGATATCTTCCAGCACGGCGTGCACGAGTTCATCCAGGAGTTCATCGCGGACAATTCGCGGCTGGGTGAGATCGTCACCAAGCAATACCTGATTTGATCGGTTTTGACGCAAAATCTCGTCATGGCCGGGCTTGACCCGGCCATCCACGTCTTGCTTTCCCGGGCAATTGGGAAGAAAGACAGGGATGCCCGGAACAAGTCCGGGCATGACGATCCCACCTGCCGTTGATCGACCATGCGCCTGCGGATAGCCCACACCACCACCTATCGCTACGAGCCGGCGGCCTCGGGCGTGATCCAGATTCTGCGGATGACGCCGGGCAGCCATGACGGCCAGTACGTCGCCGACTGGCAGATCGACGTCTCGACCGATTCCCGGCTCGACATCCATGAGGACGCGTTCGGCAACGTCACCCATGTGCTGACGCATGGTTCGATCACCGACCTCACCATCCATTGCGAGGGCCTGGTCGAGACCCAGGACACCGGCGGCGTGCTGAAAGGCAGCGACGAGCGGTTTCCGCCGAGCCTGTTCCTGCGCCCAACGCCGCTGACCGACCTCAACCCGGCGATGACGAGCTTCGTGCGCGAGCTGCGCGCGGAAGCAGGGAGCGACGTGCTCGGCTTCCTGCATGCGCTGATGGTGCAGATCTACGAGCACATGACCTTCGACGAGGACCCGACCAACAGCGCCACCTCGGCCTCCGAGGCGTTCGCGCTGAAGCGCGGGGTCTGCCAGGACTACGCGCACATCCTGATCGCCTGCGCGCGCGCCGGCGGCGTTCCGGCGCGGTTCGTCTCCGGCCATTTCCTGCGCTCCGACGGCATGGTCAACCAACAGGCCGGCCATGCCTGGGCCGAGGCCTACGTGCCCGATCTCGGCTGGGTCGGCTTCGACGCCGCCAACGGCATCTGCACCACCGACGCCCATGCCCGCGTCGCGATCGGCCTCGACTATCTCGGCGCCGCCCCGGTCCGCGGCACCCGCTACGGCGGCGGCAACGAGACGCTGACCGTCGCGGTCAAGGTCGACCAAGCCGGCCGCCCCGGGCAATGGCAGAGCCAGTCGCAGTCGTAAGGCTGGCCGCGTCTTAACATCGTCATTCTCGAGGCGCCTGCTTGCGCGAGCCCTGAGTCTGCTGGTTACGCCGGGCACAGTACCACTGCCTTACACAGGCCTCTGGAGAGTAGGATCATGGACCGGCGTCTGTTCCTTGCGGCTGCCCTGCTCGGCCTCGCACATCTCCCGCGCGCCAGCGCGCTCGAACGCTGGCAGACCTTGCCCGCGACGCCGGCGCCGATCGCAGGGCGCAGCGCCCGCGCCGAGGTCAACGGGATCAGCCTGTTCCACGTCGAGACCGGTGAAGGCAGCCCGGTGGTCTTCCTGCACGGCGGGCTTTCTAATTCCGACTATTTCGGCTTGCAGGTGCCGGAGATAGCGCGGGCGCATCGGGTGATCTGCGTCGACAGCCGCGGCCACGGCCGCAGCACCCGCAATGCGCAGCCGTTCGGATACGATCTGATGACCGACGATGTCGTCGCGTTGCTCGATCATTTGAAGATTCCGCGTGCGGCGATCGTCGGCTGGAGCGACGGCGCCATCATCGGACTGGATATGGCGATGCGCTATCCCGATCGGGTCAGCCGCGTGTTCGCGTTCGGCGCCAACACCCTGACATCAGGCCTGAAGCCGGACGTCGATAAGGACCCGACCTTCGCGCGGTTTATCGCACGAGCGAAAACCGAATATGAGCGCCTCTCGCCGACGCCGGGCGAATACGACCAGTTCCTGCAGCAGATCGAAAAGATGTGGGACACTCAACCGAACTGGACGGAGGCACAGTTGCGCGCGATCCGCGCTCCCGTGCTGATCGCAGACGGCCAACATGACGAAGCCATCCAGCGCGAGCATACCGAATATATGGCCGCGACCATTCCGGGTGCCGGCCTGCTCATCCTGCCCAATGCCAGCCATTTTGCGTTCCTGCAGGATCCTGCGCTGTTCAACGCTGCGCTAAG
>DASVOL010001020.1:0-4762 GCA_036383375.1 Bradyrhizobium sp.
CGGCCCGAGAACATCGCGATCGGCCGGCCCGATGGCGCAAATACATTTGCGGCGAAGGTGCTCGACCGGCGCTACCAGGGCACGCAGACCGCCTACGGCATCGAGCTGTTCGGCAGACGGCTGGAGGCGATCGAGCTCGGCACCGCCGCGCGCCATCAGGTCGGCGTCGAGGCGCAGGTCGCGCTGCCGCGCGAATGCCTGTGGGCCTACCGCGACAATGGGCCGGCATCCCCTGACTGAGGGATGCTATTGCAGCGCCATGCCCGAGGTCTTGATCACGGTCGTCAGCTTCTGCTGATCGGCCTTCATCAGCGCGGCGAGCTCATCGAGCGACATCGGCTTGCCCGGAATATTGGCGAGCGACAGCTGGCGCTGCACGTCGGGGTTCTGCAACGCCTTGTTGATCGCCGCATTGATCTTCTCCAGCAGCGGCGCCGGCGTCGCGGCCGGCACGTAGATGCCGTACCAGGGAACGTAGGCGGCCTCGGCAAAGCCGGCTTCCGCGATGGTCGGGACATCGGGCAGGTCGGGCACGCGCTTGTCGGTGAATACCGCGAGCGGCTTGACGCTCCCGGCCTTGATGTGCGGCAGCGCAAGCTCGAGCGAGACGATCTCGAAATGCATCAGGTTGGTCATCAGGTCGATCAGGGCCTGCGGCTGGCCCTTGTAGCCGACATTGGTCAGCTTGATGCCGGCGACCTGAAACAGCTTCTGGGCGCTGAGGTCGATCGACGATCCCGTGCCGGGATTGCCGAAATTGAACTCTCCGGGCCGCTTGCGGGCCAGCTCGACGAATTCGCCGATGCTCTTCACCGGCATCGACGGATGCACCAGCGCGACGCTCTGATTCCACACCGCAAGGCCGACGCATCTGAAATCCCTTGCCGCGTTCCAGCCGGCGTCCTTGTAGAGATCCGGGTTGACCAGCAGCGCGGGGCCGGTGACGACCCAGGTGTAGCCATCCGGCTCGCTGCGCGCGACGGCCGATGTGCCGATATTGCTGTTGCCGCCGGGCCGCGCCTCCACCACGACGGTCTGCTTCCAGTCGCGGCCGACCTGCTCGGTCACGGCGCGCGCGACGATGTCGACGATGCCGCCGGCAGGATAGGGCACGATGATGTGGATCGGACGGCTCGGATAATTGTCCTGCGCGCGGGCAGGACTGCCGGACAGCGCCGCGATCGCGGCCGCAAGCAAAGTCATGGCGGTTGCAATGCCGCGCATCTCTCCCTCCCGATGTCTCCCGCATCGTTCGTGCGATGCGTGGTCTAGCTGTCGGCCACCAGCGAGCGGATGCTGCAGGCGAGCCCGAGGATGCGCGGCCCGCATTCGCGCTCGATCTGCTCGGCGCTGAAGCGGAATGAGGGGATGCCACAATTGACCGACAGGCACTCGCCGGCGGGCGTGCGATAGAGCGGCGCGGCGACGCCAAAAATCTCACGACGCCATTCGCCGAGCGAGACCGCGAAGCCGCGTTCGTTGCAGAGCTCGATGTCGGGCAGCGTGCGCCGCTCGACGTAGTCGAACTCCTCAGGGCGCTCGGCCTTCACGCGCGCGACATAGGCATCGCGTTCGTCCTTTGTGAACAGCGACAGCAGCGCGCGCCCGACCGCGGTCGGCGCCAGCGAGGAGACAAAGCCGACGTCAGGCACGTGCGGCACCGCGTCCGTGGTGCGCAGCGTTTCGACATAGATGAAGTCGAGCCCGAACGGCATCGCGATCGATACGGTGCCGCCGGTGTAGGCCGCGAAGTCGCGCATCAGCGGACGCGCGAGCTGGCGGACTTTCAGCGACGACAGCACCGGATAGGCGGCGGCAAGCACGCCGAGCCCGAGCACGAAGCGGCCCTTGGCGTCGCGCCTGAGATAGCCGAGCTGCTCCAGCGTGTAGGTCAGCCGCGAAACGGTCGGCCGCGACAGGCCGGTGTGCTCGGCAAGCTCCGCATTCGAGAGCGGGCCGGCGTGGTTGCGGAAAGCCGCCAGCAGATCGAGCCCGTGCGCCAGGGTGGTCGCAAAGGACGGATCCGCGTGGGATTCGAGAGTGGACAATGCCGCCATACGAAATAATGGTCTTAAATTGCCATTAATGTCAATATATCGAAATGAATTTGCAAATCGTTTCGATATTGGTTTATCTCTCGCCCAAAATACGGGAGGCGGTATGGATTTCGCTCTATCCGAGCGATCGGAGCGTTGGCGGCGCGATCTGCTAGCCTTCTTCGAGAAGGCGGTGCTGCCGCGCCATCGTGCCTGGCTCGACCACGTCAGTGCGCAGAGCGACACGCCGCCCTTCATGGCCGAGCTGCAACAACAGGCGCGCGCGGCCGGCCTGTGGAATCTCGGCCTGCCGGAATTGGCCGACGATGAGCCGGGCACGCGTCTCTCCAATCTCGACTACGCGCCATTGGCGGAGATCATGGGGCGGCTGTTCTGGGCGCCGGAGGTGTTCAACTGCCAGGCGCCCGATGTGCCGAACATGATCGCGTTGCAGGCCTGCGCGACACCGGCGCAGAAGAAGCGCTGGCTGGCGCCGCTGCTCAACGCCGAAACGCGCTCCGCCTTCGGCATGACCGAGCCCGATGTCGCCTCGTCCGACGCCACCAACATCGCAACGCGGATGGTGCGCGACGGCGACCACTACATCATCAACGGCCGCAAATGGTTCATCACCGGCGCCGCGCATCCGCGGTGCAGCTTCCTGATCGTGATGGGTGTGACCGATGTGGGGGCCGAGCGCACAAGCCGGCATTCCTGCATCATCGTGCCGATGGATGCGCCCGGCGTGCGGCTGGTGCGGCGGCTGCGCTGGATGGGTTGCGAAGATCATGTCGCGCCGATCGGTGAACTCGTGTTCGACAATGTGCGGGTGCCGGTGGAGAATCTGCTCGGTGCGGAGGGCGAGGGTTTCAAGGTCGCGCAGGTCCGGCTCGGCCCGGCGCGCATCCACCATTGCATGCGCTCGATCGGGCTGTGCGAGCTCCTGATCGAATTGATGATGGCGCGCGCCGCGGAGCGCAGCGCATTCGGGCGCACCGTGATCCAGTACGATACCGTGCAGCGCTGGATCGCCGAAGCCCGCGTCGAGCTGGAGCAGGCGCGGCTGCTCGCCTATCGCTGCGCCTGGCGGCTCGATCAGGCCGGCCATCACGGCGCCTGGCGCGACGTCTCGCTGATCAAGGTCGCGGTGCCGGCAATGCTGCAGAAGATCGCCGACCGCGCGATGCAGGTGTTCGGCGCGATGGGCGGCTCAGACGATACGCCGATCCACCAGGCGCTGGCGTGGGGACGGCTGCTCCGGATCGGCGATGGGCCCGACGAGGTGCATCTGCGGCAGATCTTCCGGATGGAGCCGATGCCGGACTGGTCGATCGCCAATTCGCCCTATCTTGCTGCACATCCCGCCTGAGCGGCGCTACAGTATCCACCGAATTATCCCTAGACGAGGCGCCCTTCCGATGACGATGACCGAGCAAGCCCGAGACGCAAAGCCCGCCGCGATCGACAAGGAGCGGCTGCGCCTGAAGTATCAGGAGGAGCGCAACAAGCGGCTGCGTCCTGACGGCAACGACCAGTATCTCCAGATCAAGGACCAGCTCGCGCATTATCTCGAGGATCCCTACACGCCGGTGGTGGAGCGCGCGCCGAAGACCGACCATGTCACCTTTGCCTTCATCGGCGGCGGCTTTGCCGGGCTCGCCACAGCGGCGCGGCTGACCGAGGCCGGCGTCAAGGATGTCCGCATTGTCGAGAAGGGCGGCGATTTCGGCGGCACCTGGTACTGGAACCGATATCCCGGCGCGCAGTGCGACACCGCGTCGATGGTCTACATGCCGCTGCTCGAAGAGACCGGCCACATGCCGTCGGAGAAATACGCACATGCGCCCGAAATCCTGGCGCACTGCCAGCGGATCGGGCGGCAGTTCAATCTCTACGACAACGCACTGTTTCACACCGAGGTGACGAGCCTCAATTGGGACGCCGCGCAATCGCGCTGGATCATCCGCACCACAAGGGGTGACGCCTTCACCGCGCAATATGTCGGCATCGGAACCGGCCCGCTGCATGTGCCGAAGCTGCCCGGCATTCCCGGCATCGAGCGCTTCAAGGGCCACTCGTTCCACACCAGCCGCTGGGATTACGACTACACCGGCGGCGATCCCCGGGGCGCGCCGATGGAGAAGCTTGCCGACAAGCGCGTCGGCATCATCGGCACCGGAGCTACGTCGGTGCAGTGCATTCCGCACCTCGCACGCGCCTGCAAGGAGCTCTACGTGTTCCAGCGCACGCCGTCGTCGGTCGACGTCCGCGGCAATGTGCCGATCGACCCTGGCTGGTTTGCCGGCATCGCAACGCCCGGCTGGCAGCAGCGCTGGCTGGAGAATTTCACCGCCAACCAGGCCGGCGGCTCCGCCGACGAAGATTTGGTGCAGGACGGTTGGACCGATCTGTCGAAGCGGATCCGCGCCAGGATCATGGTGCTGCCGCGCGAGCAGCGGACGGTGCAGAACATGCGCGCCGCGTTCGAAGACTCCGACTTCGAGAAGATGGAGGAAATCCGCAACCGCATCGACACCATCGTTCAGGACGCCGAGACCGCGAAGAATCTCAAGGCCTGGTATGGCCAGCTCTGCAAGCGGCCGTGCTTCCACGATTCGTATCTTCAGGCGTTCAACACATCAGGCACCCATCTGGTCGATACCGACGGCCAGGGCGTCGAGCGGATCACCGAGAAAGGGATCGTCGTCGCCGGCAAGGAGTACGAG
>DASVOL010001021.1:0-2635 GCA_036383375.1 Bradyrhizobium sp.
AGGCCCTGGTCCTCGCCGAGCGCGATCGCCTTGCCGTTGCCGACGAACGGGAAGCGGCCGACGCGGATCTCGCGGCCGCCTTCCTTCGCCTTGGCTTCGGTGAGGCCGACGGAGGCGACCTGCGGGTTGCAGTAAGTGCAGCCCGGGATCAGCAGCTTGTCCATCGGATGCGGATGCAGGCCCTTGATCGCCTCGATGCAGATCACGCCCTCATGCTCGGCCTTGTGCGCGAGCATCGGCGGTCCCGCGACGTCGCCGATCGCGTAGATGCCGGGGACGTTGGTCTTGCCGAGACCGTCGATCACGATACAGCCGCGGTCGGTTTTGACGCCGAGCTTCTCAAGCCCGAGATTCTCGATGTTGCCGACCACGCCGACCGCCGAGATCACGCGCTCGAATTCCTTGGTCTGCGGCTGGCCCTTGCCGTCGTCGATGGTCGCGACGACGCTATCGGCCTTCTTCTCCAGCTTCGTCACCTTGGTCGAGGACATGACCTTGATGCCCATCTTCTCGAACCGCTTGCGCGCAAGCCCCGCGATCTCGGCGTCCTCGACGGGCAGGATCTGCGGCAGCACCTCGACCACGGTGACGTCGGAGCCCATGGTGTGGAAGAACGAGGCGAACTCGATGCCGATCGCGCCGGAGCCGACCACCAGCAGCGATTTCGGCATCCGCTCCGGCACCATCGCCTCGAAATAGGTCCAGATCAGCTTCTTGTCGGGTTCGAGCCCGGGCAGCACGCGTGGCCGCGCGCCGGTCGCGATGATGATGTGCTTGGCCTGGTAGACGCCCTCGCCGCTTGCGCCCTTCGGCGCCTCGACCGCCGACTTCTTCACCGTGATCTTGCCGGGCGCGTCGATCGTGGCATCGCCCCAGATCACCGTGACCTTGTTCTTCTTCATCAGGAAGCCGACGCCGTCATTGAGGCGCTTCGAGACCCCGCGCGAGCGCTGCACCACCGCCTTCGGATCGAACGAGACGTTGTCCGCCGAAAGTCCGTAATCCTTGGCATGCTGCATGTAGTGGTAGATTTCGGCGGAACGCAGCAGCGCTTTGGTAGGGATGCAGCCCCAGTTCAGGCAGATGCCGCCGAGATAGGATTTCTCGACGATCGCGGTCTTGAAGCCGAGCTGCGCGGCGCGGATCGCGGTCACGTAGCCGCCGGGGCCGGAGCCGATGATGATGACGTCAAAGGATGTATCGGCCATGGCGGCTCCCGTTCAACTCAATGTGTGGCGCCGCGCCCGCGGCTTCTTGCGATCAACGACCTGACCAGCCATTCGAGCCCGATCGCCAGGGCCATGATGGCCAGGGCGGTCAGCACGATCGGCTGGGCGATGCTCCGCGCCAGCTGTTCGCCGGCGAAGAACGCGGAATGCAGAAAATCCAATCCGACCGGATTGCACACCAATGCGGCCGACAGCAGCAGCGAGACCCAGGGCCAGCGCGTGCGAGCCGTGCCGGCCATCTATCTGTACTCCTGCCATACCGCACCGAGGAACACGGTCCACGCCAGCGCCAGCACAGCGGCGCCGATCATCATGATCCTGAACTGGATCGTCGAAATCAGGTCGCGGTTGACCGCGACCAGCAACGCGACGGCGACGGCGGCGAGCAGGACGTACGGACCGTAGATCGCGTACATGGCGGATGCCCGTCACACCATCATCATCACGGGGTTCTCGATCAGCTGCTTGAAGGCGCCGATCAGCTCGGCGCCGAGCGCGCCGTCGATCGCGCGGTGATCGCATGACAACGTCACGCTCATCATGTTGGCGATCTCGATCTTGCCGCCGCGCACCACGGGACGCTCCTCCGATGTACCGACCGCGAGGATCGAGGCATGCGGCGGGTTGATCACCGCGGTGAAGTGGTTGATGCCGTACATGCCGAGGTTGGAGACCGCGGTGGTGCCGCCCTGATATTCCTCAGGCTTCAGCTTGCGGGCACGGGCACGCGCGGCAAAATCCTTCATCTCGTTGGAGATGGTCGAGAGCGTCTTGGTCTCGGCCTTGCGGATGATCGGCGTGATCAGGCCACCCGGCATCGCCACCGCGACGCCGACGTCGGAATGCTTGTGCTTGAGCATGCCGCCTTCGGTCCAGCTGACGTTGCAGTTCGGGATCTTCTGCAGCGCGACCGCCATCGCCTTGATGACGAAGTCGTTGACCGAGATCTTGTAGAGCGGCTTCTTCTCCTTGTCCTTCGGCGCAGCCGCGTTGATCTCCTCGCGCGCGGCGAGCAGCTTGCCGATGTCGCAGTCGATCGTGAGATAGAAGTGCGGGACGTTCTGCACCGAGGCGGTGAGACGCTGCGCGATGGTGCGGCGCATGCCGTCATGCGGCACGACCTCGTACGAGCCCGGTTCGAACAGCGCCAGGATCTGCTTGTCGGACATCGACGGCGCGATGCTCGGCCCAGCGGTGGCAGGCGCAGCCGCCGGCGCCTTCAGGCCCTTGCCGGACTTGGCGTCCTCGACGTCGCGCGCGATCACCCGGCCATGCGGACCGGTGCCCGTGATGCGCCCGAGTTCGATGCCGGCATCCTTCGCCAGACGCCGTGCCAACGGTGACGAGAACACGCGGGCATGGCCGTTGGCCTGCGCGGCCGGTGCCGCGGCCTGAGGCGCCGCTGC
>DASVOL010001022.1:0-2124 GCA_036383375.1 Bradyrhizobium sp.
CGGCGAAACTGGCTGCCGGCCATCGCCTCGCGTAATTCGGGTGCGAGCAGCGCGCCCGGCTCACCTGTCTGCAGAAAGATTTCGCACTGCCTGATGATGATTGCGGCTGCGGCCGGGCCACCGGCTTGCGCCCGGGTCAGCATGCCCGCGCCTTCGACGGCGTCCAGCGTGTGGTCGCCGCCGTCGCGCTGCTTCTGCTCGAAGCGATGCCGCCAGCTGGCGAACTCGTCGGTCCAGGCCTCGATCGCGAAGCTGTAGCGGCCGGGCCGATCGGGCACGAAGGCACCGCCCCAGCGGTCGTCGCTATGCTGCGTCATCGGCGCGTGCTGCCATTCGCTGTCGCCCTCATGCCGCCACACCAATGCCGCTGCGATCACATCATGTCCGTCGCGGTAGATGTCGGCCCACACCTCGACGGCTTCGCCCGCGATGCGCTTGACCGCAAAGCGGCCGCCGTCGACCGACGGATAGAGATCGGTAATATGAAAAGTGCCGTTGGCACTCTCGACAGGTCGGGCGGTTTTGTTCACGGTGATGCCGCCATTGAATAGGCAAATGAAGTCCCGGCGCCGGGAAGGAGGCACGCCAGACCCATATAGAAAGCCGCTCGCCGGGCAATGGTTCCCGGTGGGAACGCTAGATAGGGTAGAGCGTTGAACATCAACTATCCCTTTCCCGTATCTGTACAATTTAGCAACGATCCCAATACCGTTGCGAGCAGGCAGCGCGCTGAATGGACCTTTACGCCAAAGCCCAGACCCTGGGAATCCAGACCGAGTATATCGATGGTAGCGGTCACCGCCGTGTGACAACCCCGGAGGCGCTGACGGCGATCCTCGCGGCGCTGCCGCCCCAGACGCCGCGGCGGATCGTCGCCCATCCCGTGGTCGTCAGAGGCGGCCAGGGCGCGCGAGCTGGCGGCCAGACGCAGCTTTCCGAGGCGGCCCAGCTTCCGGTGCAATGGAAGCTCACCAGCGGCACCACGGTGCTCGCGCAAGGCGAGGCGCATGAGCGCAGTGTGACGTGGCCGTCCGGCCTGCCCGAGGGCGTGCACCGGTTGCAGCTCAAGGACGCATCGGGCAGCGAGGAGCTGCCGCTTCTGGTGGCGCCGGACGGCGCATTCGGCGGCGCGTTCGACCGCTGCTGGGTGATCGCGGTCCAGCTCTATGGCGTGCGGTCCGCCCACAACTGGGGCATCGGCGACTTCACCGATCTGCAGGGCCTGCTCGAATTCGCCCATCGGCTCGGCGCCGACGGTATCGGGCTCAATCCGCTGCACGCGCTGTTCGACGATCGTCCCGGCGATTGCAGCCCATATTCGCCGAACAGCCGGCTGTTCCTCAACGCGCTCTATATCGACGTCGCGAAGATTCCCGAATTCCACATCGATGCAGAGACGCAAGCCGCGCTGGCGCAGCTCCGCAGCCGCGACATGGTCGACTATGTCGGCGCCGCGGCGCTGAAATGGCCGGCGCTCCGTGCGGCCTTCGCTGCCTTCAAGGCCAATCCCGGCCTCGGCCGCTGGCAGGATTTCGAAGCCTATCGCAAGGAGCAGGGCGTGTTGCTGTCGCGCTTCGCCTGCTTCGAGGTGATGCGGCACAAACTCAACACGCCGTGGTGGGAATGGCCGGACGAGTGGCGGCAGCCCAATGATGCGGCGTGCACGAAATTGCGCCGGGCGCGCGACACCGCCGCCGAGGTCGAATTCGTCGAATTCGTGCAGTGGACCGCGGACCGGCAACTCGGCACCTGCCAGGCGCTCGCGCACAAGCTCGGCATGCGGGTCGGGCTCTATCTCGACGTCGCCGTCGGCGTGCAATCGGATGGCTTCGACGCCTGGAATGAGCAGACTGCAATCTCGCGCCATCTCGGCGTCGGCGCGCCGCCGGATCCACTCAACACCGCGGGCCAGGACTGGGGGCTTGCCGGCTTCAACGCCGCGGGCCTCGAGCAGCGTTCCTTCGAGCCGTTCAGGCAGATGCTGCGCGCCTCGATGCACCATGCCGGCGCGATCCGGCTCGACCACGCCTTCGGGCTGAAGCGGCTTTATCTGGTGCCGCGCGGATTCGGCCCGGCCAATGGCGCCTATGTGCTGATGCCGTTCGAGGCGCTGCTGGCGGCGAC
>DASVOL010001023.1:0-2551 GCA_036383375.1 Bradyrhizobium sp.
ATCCATGCTCTCCAGCAGCTCGCGGTCGTGGCTGACGATGATGGCGCCATGCCGCCAGTCGGCGAGGAGGTCGATCACCGCCTGGCGTCCGGCGCGGTCGAGATTGTTGGTGGGTTCATCCAGCAGCAGAAAGTCAGGCTGCGCAAAGCTCAGCGCGGCGAGGCGCGCCCTGGTGGCCTGTCCGCCCGACAGCGTCGCCAGCGAGGCGTCGATCACATCGCTCAGTCCGACCTGCGCGAGCGCGGACGTGATGCGGGTGTCGATCGTCCAGTCGATGTCCGCAAGCTCTTCAGTGCTCGCAAGGCCCTGTTCGGCGCGGCGCAATGCGGCCAGCGCACCGCGCGCGCCGAACAGATCGACGACGCATTCGTCCGGCTTCAACTGAACCGTCTGATGCAGCATCGCGACGCGTCCGTGAATCGAGACCGTGCCGGATTGCGGCGTGCGCGCGCCCGCGATCAGGCCGAGCAGCGTCGTCTTGCCGACGCCGTTCCTGCCGACAAGGCCGGTCCGTTCAGGGCCGAAACTGAGGTCGATATTGGAAAGGAGAGCCCGGCCGTCAGGCGCGGACAGGGTCAGATGGGAGAGCGTGATCGATGCAGGCATGGCAATGGATATCCCGGTGGGCAAGGCTGATGGGCGTTGCGGTCCGGATGAAATCCATGGCTGTCGGCATCCTCTCGAATTGATGATTGAAGTGATGTAATCGCGCATTGGGCCGGGATCAAGGCGCGAAGCGAGCCGTCACGCGGCTTCGGCGAAGGTCCAGCGGTCGGGATCCGGCGTGCGGCCGATCAAGGCGAGACCATAGGCGATCGATTCGAACTGGTCCGCCGAGGTCAACCGCGCTTCGCCGAAGCGCTCGGCGAACAGGCGCTGCACGGCCGGCACGAACGAGGTGCCGCCGGTCAAAAACACCTTCTCCACGTCGCGCGCGGTGATGCCGGATTTGGCCAGCGCCTCGTCCACCGTCGCGCCCAGCCGTTCGATGTCGTCGGCGATCCAGGATTCGAAATCGTCGCGCGTCACGGTCGCGCCGATATCGATGCCTTGGCGGGCAAAGCGGAACTCGACGCGGTCGCGGCTCGACAGCGCGACCTTGGTGTCGGACACGGCGCGGTACAGCGCAAAGCCGAGATCGTGATCGACGATGGTGATGAAGTCGTGCAGCGGCGCCGGATCGATCGCGGTGCGCGCCAGCTGCTGCAACTCGCGCAGATCGCCATTGCCCCGCATCATCGCAAGCTGGTGCCAGCGCGCGAGGCTCGAATAATAGTGATTGGGGATCGGCAGCACCTTGTCGAACGAGCGGTAGTTGGTGCCCTTGCCGAGCCGTGGCGAGACGATGTGGTCGACGATGCGGTAGTCGAAGGTGTCGCCGGCGATGCCGATGCCGGAATGTCCGAGCGGCTCGGCGCGCAGCACGCCGCCCTTGCGCGAGAAGCGCATCACGGAGAAGTCGCTGGTGCCGCCGCCGAAATCGGCGACCAGCACGGTGGCATCGTGATCGAGGCTGCGCGCGAAGGAGAACGCCGCGCCGACCGGCTCGTAGACATAGCGCGCATGGCCGGCGCCGAGCCGCTCGAACGCGGCCCGGTAGCGCTGCATGGCGAGCTCGTCATTGGGATTGCCGCCGGCAAACTTCACCGGGCGGCCGACCATGATGGTCGGTGCGCCCAGGTCGAAGCCCTCGCCGGCATGGCGCGTCAGCGTGCGCAGGAACGCCGCGAGTAGATCCTCGAACTTGTAGCGCTGCCGGAAGATCTGGGTGGTGTTGAACGCCGAGCTTGCCGCGAAGGTCTTGAACGACTGGATGAAGCGATGGATCGTGCGTCCTTCGAGGAACTGCTCGATCGCCCATGGACCGCCCTCGGCGCGCGGATGCAGGCCGGCGCCCGGCCGGTCCTCCCAGAAGCACAGCGCGGAGACATAGACGCTATGCGTGCGGCCGCCATGGTCGAATCTGATCGCCTCGACGCGGCCATCGGCGTCGGACAGCGCGACCACGGTGTTGCTGGTGCCAAAATCGACGCCAATCGAGACGGCGGGCGGGGCGCTCGTCATGTCATGCTCGGATTGTCTGTGAAAGGGGGCGGACCTTTAGCGGCTTTGGCCGCGTTTGCCAACCCTTCCGGACGCCGCGGAACTCATTTGGAGCGCGACGTCTCATCACCACTGCGTCATATCCGGATGCGTCGCGTGCCGCGTCCCGGTCGTGACACTTGTCGCATCCCGGATGGGTTCAATCCTTCAATGCGTAGGCGATGACGTAGTCGCCGCGCTTGGTGCCGAACGAGCCGTGGCCGCCGGCCGCGGTGACGACGTATTGCTTGCCGCCGGCCTCGTAGCTCATCGGCGTCGATTGCGCGCCGGCCGGCAGGCGATCTTCCCACAACACCTTGCCGTCGCGCACGTCGTAGGCGCGGATCGTGTACTCATAGGTGCCGGTGTAGAACGCGACGCCGCCGGCGGTGGTGATCGGCCCGCCCAGCATCGGCACGCCCATCTTGAACGGAAGCGGCAGCGGCGTGGTGTCCCGGATGGTGCCGTT
>DASVOL010001024.1:0-4499 GCA_036383375.1 Bradyrhizobium sp.
GGCACCTCACGGCGCGCATGCTCGGTAATGTGGCGCTAGACGGCGCAGTCGGCATCGTGCCGTTTGTCGGCGATGCGTTCGACGTGATGTTCAGGGCCAATGTTCGCAACGTCAGAATGCTGCGCAAGTGGCTCGAAAAACAGCCCAGACTCTAGTTCAGAGTCCGGGCTGCGATCGTCTCAATCCGTCAAGCTCAAGCTGCGTCGGCGTCGTCGGTCGCAGGCTCTTCGGCGCGCACGCGGCGCTCGAGCGGGAAGTCCTGGCTCTCATAGAGCGAGCGGATGCCGCTCTGGTCGAAACGGGCTTCCTCGACCTGCAGATAGGCGCCGTTCAGCGAGTCCGCCGGCAACTGCTCCATCGCGAACTGCACGGCCTCGGCAGCAGTGCCGAAACGGCGGTAAGCAAAGCCGGCCCGCTTCTTCTTGCGGATCGCGGCAGGGAACAGTTCGGCGGACGTGTTATAGTTGAACGGACGCAGGGGACGCATGGTCGACGACCTCTTGTGTTCTTGGCATAGAGCGGCGAAAGGGATTTTGGGGGACGGCTGCCTATAATCGGCGGCGCGCCGTACATGTCATTTCGATCCCTAATATAGGCCTCTTTGACAAAAATGCGACCCCAGAAGCGCCCCCGGCAGGGCACATGCTGAATCCGCGCATAGCACGCGGTCAATCAAAATAACTCCATTTATTTCAATGGCTTATGGCCATTAAATCTTGTCGAGCCAGGCCAGGATCGCGACCACGATCAAAATCACCCCGAAAAGGCCCATTCCGGAGTGGCCGAGACCATAGCCATAGCCGCGGATGCGGCCGCTATAGCCGCCCAGCAGGATAACCAGCAGGAGGATGATGAGGATCAGTCCGAGCGACATGGCGCCCTCCTCAGAAGAGGCGGCAGCCGCTCGGCGAGACGCCGACGGCCCCGCGAATTCGGAGCAAAGCACATTTTCCGTCGTTAGCCGATAACTTCGTCGTCATTCCGGGGCGATGCAGAGCATCGAACCCGGAATCTCGAGATCCCCCGATGCGCAATTGCGCATCTGAGGCTCAGTCCGGAGCCTGTCATCGGGCGGCGCAAGGCGCCGACCCGTTGGGACTGTCCCGGGATGACGGCCTTGCCGTCATTTCTTGCTCTCGTCGATCGGCAGCACCTTCAGGGGCGTCGGATAGGGCTCGACCCGCAGCGAGTCGCTGGCGATCAGGCCGATCTTGTGCAGCGGCGCCTGTTCGAGCTCGCCGGAGGCGGATTTGTGCACCGCGTATTGCCAGACGCTCATCGAGCCCTTGGCGACCAGCATCTTGGCGATGCCGCCGGCATTCTGGCCTTCGACCTGGGCGAGGTCGGCGTCCGTCAGGCCGATGACGATTTCGTCCTTGGAGGTGATGATCTTGAACAGCGAGATCTTGTCGGCGGCGAACGCCGGCATGCTCACGGCGCTCCCGACGATGAAGCTGGCAAGACCGAGGCCAAACAAAAGCTTTGCTGGAATCCGTGACATCAAAATTTCCTTGTGTTTATGCGCGCGGACGGACGGCCGGGCAAAACAAAACCCCGCGCGACCGGTTCTTGGTCGCGCGGGGCGGAGAAATTGTTCGATATGAGTTCAGATATTTGCCAGACCCGCCGTCGTCATTGCCGGGCTTGACCCGGCAATCCATCACGGAGAAGCGCTCTCTCTTTCGATGGATGCGCGGGTCGAGCCCGCGCATGACCATCGGAGTTGGCAGCCGTTACTTCTTCTCGTCGAGCTTCAGCGCCGCCGAGTTGATGCAGTAGCGCAGGCCGGTGGGGCCGGGGCCGTCGTTGAAGACATGGCCGAGATGGCCGTCGCATTTCGAGCACAGCACCTCGGTGCGGACCATGCCGTGGCTCACATCGTGCTCCTCGTCGACATGGCTCTCGACCGCGGGCTTGGAGAAGCTCGGCCAGCCGCAGCCGGAATCGAACTTCTGGTCGGACTCGAACAGCGGCTGCCCGCAGCCGGCGCAGATATAGGTGCCCTTGCGGGGATCATGCTCATATTCGCCGGTGAACGGGCGCTCGGTCGCCTTTTCTCGCAGCACGGCGTACTGCATCGGTGTCAATTCCTTGCGCCACTCGGCCTCGCTCTTGCGGACCTTGCCGTCGGTTTTGGTATCGGACATTCAACCTCCTTTGCGAGATGCTCAGTTGGTGGCCTTGGTGCTGCCCACCAGCGTCGGCTTCTCGATGTAGTTCTCCGCGAAGATCTTCTTCAGGTTCTCGACCTTCGGGATGTCGTTATACGCAATATAAGGCTGGTTCGGGTGCAGCGTCAGATAGTCCTGGTGGTAGCCCTCCGCCGGATAGAACGCCTCCAGCGCGCCGACCTTGGTGACGATCGGCTTCTTGTAGACCTTGGCCGCATTGAGTTGGGCGATGTAGGCGTCCGCCACCTTCTTCTGTTCGTCGCTGGTCGTGAAGATCGCCGAGCGATACTGCGTGCCGGAGTCCGGGCCCTGGCGGTTCAGCTGGGTCGGGTCGTGCACGACGGAGAAGAAGATCTGCAGGATCTTGCCGTAGGAGATCTTCTGCGGGTCGTACTTGATCTCGACGGATTCGGCGTGGCCGGTGGTGCCGGTCGAGACCTTCTCGTAGTCGGCATTCGCCTTGCTGCCGCCGGAGTAGCCGGACACCGCGCTGACGATGCCGGCGGTGTGCTGGAACACGCCCTGCACACCCCAGAAGCAGCCGCCGGCGAGCACCGCGGTCTTGATGCCGGTTTCCGGGGCGCTCGCCGCCGGCGCCGGGATGACCACGGCGTCCTCGGCGGCAAGCGAGGGCGCAACGGCAAAAGCGGCAACGGCCAGCGCGCCGATCGCGGCGGCGCAAAGCGAGAGGCGGCTGAGGGAGCTGGGCATGGGTTCCTCGTGGGATCGCAATTGGGGGCCAGTCTAGAGCGGGAGCCGGCATTGGCAAACCGGGCCGGGCTGCTCCGACGCTTCAAAATACGGCCGAGGGGGCGTTTTGTTACGGTGCGGGCCACACGGTTTCGTGAGGGAAATGCCGGTCATTCAAGGGGGTAGGTGCGTTGCGCCCGTCATCCTGAGGTGCGAGCGGAGCTAGCCTCGAAGGATGAATCGGCCAACAGCCGGGCTGTGCATCCTTCGAGACGCCGCTTCGCGGCTCCTCAGGATGACGGTCTATGGAAGTACGGAATGCGCGGGACGATCACACCACCACGCTGAGCCGCTTCGCGGCGCGCGTGATGCCCGTGTAGAGCCACCGCGCGCGCGAATCCTGGAACGCAAAGCTCTCGTCGAACAGCACCACGTCGTCCCATTGCGAGCCCTGCGACTTGTGCACGGTCAGTATGTATCCGTAGTCGAACTCGTCATAGGGCTTGCGCTGCTCCCACGGAATGCCCTCGATGCCGCCGTCGAAGCATTCGCCGCGCACCGACACCTTGGTGACCTTGTGGCCGAAATCCTCGTCCGGCATCACGCGCATGGTGATGATCTTGGACTTCGACTGCGCGCGCGCCTTGACCCGCCACAGCCCGCCGTTGAACAGCGCCTTCTTGCGGTTGTTGCGCAGGCAGACCAGCTTGTCGCCGGCGACGGGGAGAGGATCTTCGATCTTCAGCCGCTGCCGCATCCGCATGTTGTAGGCGCGGCGGGTGTTGTTGCGGCCGACCAGCACCTGGTCGGCGCGCATCACGCGGTCCGGATCGAGCTCCTTGCGCGACACCACCTCGCTCTCGCCATGGCGGCCGATCTCGAGCTCGCGGCCCTCGCGGATATCCATCGACATCCGTACGATCGGATCGTCCTGCGCCTGGCGGTGCACCTCGGTCAGCATCGCGTCCGGCTCGGCGTCGGTGAAGAAGCCGCCGCCCTGGATCGGCGGCAATTGCGCGGGATCGCCAAGCACCAGCAGCGGGCAGTCGAACGACATCAAGTCGCGACCGAGCTCGGCGTCGACCATCGAGCATTCGTCGATCACGATCAGCTTGGCTTTTGATGCCGGCGCGTCGTCCCACAGTTCAAAGCTCGGCTGCTCGACGCCGGACTCGCGGGCGCGGTAGATCAGGGAATGGATCGTGGAGGCGCTGTCGCAGCCCTTGTTGCGCATCACCAGCGCCGCCTTGCCGGTGAAGGCCGCGAATTTCACCTCGCCGTCGACGCCGTCGGCGATATGGCGCGCCAGCGTGGTCTTGCCGGTTCCGGCATAGCCGAACAGCCGGAACACCGGCGGCGTGCCGCCCTGGCCGGGCTTGGCCTTCAGCCAGTCGGCCACGGCTTGCAGCGCGGAATCCTGATGCGGCGTGAAAACAGTCATGCGGTCTCGGCGGAGGGACGAGGCGGGCACAAGGCCCGGCGACTCGGGCGACGCTCAAGCTAACCATTCGCGTCGGGCTTGCAAGCCGGCCTTCTGTGCCAAGAAAATGGCAAGCTGTTGCGCGTGCCGGACTTGAGGCGGACGCCGCTCCGCCTGTCGCAATCAGTTCTGCAGCGCCGTCAGCAATTCGTCGGGCC